>JAGQSN010000017.1 GCA_020439555.1 Acidimicrobiales bacterium
TCTTGACGTAGTCGAGCAGGTTGCGCCGGCGACCCACCAACATCAGCAGGCCACGCCTGCTGTGGTGGTCCTTCTTGTGCTTCTTGAGATGCTCGTTCAGGTGGTTGATGCGCTTCGTGAGGAGCGCGATCTGGACCTCGGGCGAGCCTGTGTCGTTGTCGTGGAGGCGGTGTTCGGCGATGACGCCGGCCTTCTGACGGTCGATTATCTCGGACACGTTGGTGTGTTCCTCTTTGGGTTGTCTGGTACCCGGCTTCGTGACCCGCCGCCGCAGCCGCGGGGTCCGGAGCGGATGTGCCCGTCGGGCACGGCGGACCATGCTAGCGGCGAACCCGCGTTCGGGACGAAGCAGCCGGTCCGACGGCCCTCAGGCCGGCAGTTCGATCCGCCAGCTGTAGCGGGGCGCTCGCCGACGGACCTGGGGCAGCGGGTCCGGCTGCTCCGGTGTAAGTGCCAACACCGCGGCGTCGGGGTCGTAGAAGACGCTCTCGATCTCGTCGAGGCCCGCGTCCAGGTCGAGTCCGAGCCGCTCGAAGTCCCGGCGCCGCGACTCCTGTCCGAGCGGGCTCTCGAAAAGTTCGCGCAGGATCGCGGGGAGGGTCTCGGGGTCCTTCAGCAACCACGAGTGCCGGCCGCCTTCGACGACCACCACCATTCCCCCGGCGATCTTCGCGGCGCTGCGAGCAGTGGACAACGGCACGACGACGTCGCGGTCCCCGTGGATCGCCACGACCGGCACATGTTCCTTGCGGAGCTTCTCGAGCATCCAGCGGGACGAGGTCGACCGGAGGATCGAAATACCGGGGCCGGCGATGCGCAGCGGGTTCCGCAGGTGCGAACGGACCATCGGCCGGGCGAGGCGACCGAACTTGACCGCCTGACGCGGATCGTGGACGAACGGGACGGTGCTCAACGAGTCGGCCAGGAGGATCCCCCCGACACCGGCGAGCAGCAACGGGTTGAACCTGGAGATCTTCACGATCCGGTCCCAGGGTTCACCGACGATCGCGTCGAGGAGGATCACCCCCAGCGCTCGGTCCGGGTGGCGGGCGGCGAGTTCTGTGACCAGCCGACCGCCCATCGAGTGGCCTGCGAACATCGCCTTCCTGATCCCGAGTTCGTCGACCACACGCCCCAACAGTCGGGTGTAGGCCTCGAAGTCAGCGCCACCCATGGGCAGACCCTGGGTGGAGCCGTGGCCGGCGGAGTCGATGGCGACGACCTTGAAGCCGGCCGCCACGATGCGGCTGAGCGTCTGGGCGTAGAGCATCCCCTCGGCCGTGTAGCCGTGGACGAGCACGATCGGAACACCGCGCCCGCACACCGCCACACCGACCTGGTGGCCGTCCGCCAGCGAAATCCGGTGGCGGGCGAGATGCGGGAAGCGGTCCGACTCGTCGTGCCGGCCGGGGCCGGCGAGCACCTCGTCGCTCGACGAGATGAGGTCGATGCCACCTTCGAGCGTGGCGACCGGCTTCTGTTCATCCTGTCGGCACGGGCCGATGAGCTTCACGGCGTCCTCCCCTCCGGGCCAGTCTGCCCCAAGGTCGTGTTCCCCACTGACCATCGGCCGCGAAGGGGCCCTACTGAGAACCGTCCCGCGCGCACCGGTCAGGTCCGGTCAGGGTTCGGGCAGAAGTTCCCGAGTTCGGTCCACGTCCGCCTGGATCTGCTTTATCAGGGCGTCGACGGAGTCGAACCGCTCCTCGCCGCGGAGACGTTCCACGAAACGCACACGCACCGGTTCTCCGTAGAGGTTCCCGGAGAAGTCGAGCAGGTGGCATTCGAGGAGGGGTCGGTCGCCGGGACGTTCGTAGAAGGTCGGGCGGTGGCCGAGCGAGATCGCCGTGGCATGGATCGTGCCGTCGGTGCGCTCCAACCAACCCGCGTATATGCCGTCGGCGGGAAGTTGGATCTCCTCCGGAAGCGTCAGGTTCGCGGTGGGGAACCCGAGGTCTGCTCCACCGCGCCCGTCTCCACGTTCGACGGTGCCGCGCACCTCGTGCGGTCGGCCGAGCAGGTCCGCTGCCTCGACGACCTCCCCCGCCGCCAGCAGGCGTCGGATGGCCGTGGAGGACACCTTGGCCTCGTTGGGAGCCGGCCGACCGTCCCGGTCGACGAGATCGATTCCCTCGACGGTGAAGCCCTGGATGCGTCCCACCTCCCGGAGCAGTTCGACGTTGCCGCCCCGAGCCTTCCCGAAGTGGAAGTCCTCACCGACGATCACCGCGCGTGCGTCGAGGCACGACACGAGGACGTCGTCGATGAAGTCCTCGGCCGGAACAGCCGCCTGCACCTCGTCGAAGTGGATCACGTAAGTCGTGTCCACGCCGATGTCGGCGAGCAGTTCGAGCTTCTGGTCGAGATCGCAGAGCAGCTTCGGCGCAGATTCGGGACGGACCACTTGAGCCGGGTGCCGGTCGAACGTGACTACGACGGTCTGCAGTCCCCGCTCGTCTGCGAGCCTCGTCACCTCGGCGATGACCGCCCGGTGGCCGAGGTGGACGCCGTCGTACGCGCCGATCGTGACCGCACTCGGCCCCGTCTGGGTCCTCGGGCCGTCGCCGTGGATCACGTGCACGTCGTGGACGCTACGGGAGCACCGAGGGGTCCCCCAACTTTCTCCGCCGTGAACTCCGTCGCTGCGCTGCGCGCGTGCCGGTACCCTTCCCGGATCGCCGATCCGGATCGACCTGCACCATTGTCAACGGGTTCCGGCGCGCCCGACGACGGACGAGGACCCGGTCCTGCCGGAGACCCGGGTCTCGTCGGCTACGGGTGGGGGCACCGGTGGGCCGTGCGTTTCGAGGAGTGGCTTCGCAGTCCTGCTGCCGGACAGGTCGAATCACCGAGACCAGGTCGTGTGGTCCGCCACGACGGAGCCGGGCTCCTCGTGGCGGTGGACGACGGTCCCCCGGTCCGGGCGATGTTCGGCGGAGCCGTCGAGCCGGCCCCGGTCGTGGGTGACTGGATCGTCATCGACCGCTTTCCGAACCCGGTGGCGACGCTCGAACGCGACTCCCTCCTGCGCCGTCGAGCGGCGGGCAGCGACGCAGAGCAACCGCTGGTCGCGAACGTGGACCTGGTGCTCATCGTCTGCGGTCTCGACCGTCCCGTCCGCCTGGGCCGCATCCAACGGACGATGACGCTCGCCAACGACGCGCACGCCGAGTCCCTCGTCGTGCTCACCAAGGCCGACCTGGTCGGACCCGAGGTTCCCGCTGCAGCCGAGGTGACGGTCGCGGAGGCGCATCCGGACCTTCGCGTCGTGACGTTGTCCGCCCGGGGCGGTTGGGGGATCGACGACCTCCTCGACCACGTCGGACGGCGGACCGTCGCACTGATCGGAGAGTCCGGTGCCGGCAAGTCGACGCTGGTGAATGCGCTCGTCGCCGAGCATGTTGCCCTCGAGGGCGTTGTCCGAGACGGCGACAGCAAGGGACGGCACACGACGACTTCGAGGCAACTACACAGGCTCGACACCGGCGGCGTCCTCGTGGACACACCGGGCATCCGAGAGGTCGGAATCTTCGCCGACGCGGACGCCGTCGCAGAGACTTTTCCGGACGTGGAGGCGTTGGCGGCCTCCTGCCGCTTCAGGGACTGCGCGCACGACACGGAGCCCGGGTGTGCGGTGCTGGCGGCCGTCCAGGAAGGTTCTCTCGCCGAGGACAGGCTCCGAAGGTGGAAGGCTCTCGACGCCGAGGCCGAGTCGTCCCGGTTGCGATCGGATCCGGCTGCGGCACGTTCCGAAGCCCGCCGGATGGGCCGCATCGGACGCGAGGCGGTCCGTCAGAAGTACGGGCGGCGCGGTCCGGCTCGTTGACCGGGATCCCCCGTGGAACGGACTGCGCTTGACCCGGAGGTCAAGTTGAGGTTCGATCGGCGGCCGTGACGCTCAGCTACGCCGAAGCCATCGCCCAGGTCACCGCTCCAGGTGAGCGGTTCGAGACCGAGGAGGTCGAGATACGCGGCTCGCTCTTCACGGCGTTCAAGGCGGCGCCGCGCAATCTCCGTGACCTGTTCGACCTGACCCGCGGGTACGGGGCGGCCGAGTTCGTCGTCTACGAGGACGAGCGGTACACCTTCGACGCCCTCTACGAGTCGGTGGACGGCATCGCCGCTGCCCTGCAGAGCCGCTACGGCGTGGCGAAGGGCGACCGGGTCGCAATCGCGATGCGGAACTACCCCGAATGGATCATGACCTACCTCGGTGCCGTATCGATCGGGGCGATCGTCGTGTCCATGAACGCATGGTGGACACCCGACGAGCTCGACTACGGCCTCGAGGACTCCTGCCCGAAGGTGCTCGTCGCCGACCCCGAACGCATCGAGCGCACCAGGGAGGCGACCGACCGGCTGGGCATCGCGACCGTCGGTGTCAGGCTCGGTGACGGCACTTCGTTCGAGGGCGTGGACCGGTGGGATGACGTCGTCGAAGTCGGCGCGACCTTCGAACGGCCCGACATCGACCCCGACGACGACGCCACGATCCTCTACACCTCGGGCACGACGGGACGCCCGAAGGGAGCGGTATCCACGCACCGGGCGATCATCCAGGCGCTACTCGGCTTCAGTTGCAAGGCCCGCATCGACGGACTCCGTCGTCCCGACGAGGCGGCCGGGCGGACGGGCGCACCATGTTTCATCCTCATCGTCCCGTTGTTCCACGTCACCGGCAACGTTCCGGTCATGCTCGGTTCGTTGGCCAGCGGACTGCGGCTCGTGATCATGCACAAGTGGGACCCGGGTCGGGCCCTCGAGTTGATCGAACGGGAGAAGGTCACGAACTTCGTGGGGGTACCGACCCAGGCGTGGGACCTGCTCGAACACCCGGACTTCGACCGTTTCGACACCTCTTCGCTCGCAGCGGTCGGAGGTGGTGGCGCTCCCGCTCCCCCGCAGTTGGTCAAGCGGGTCTCCTCGAGTTTCTCGGCGGCGAAGCCCAACATCGCCTACGGCATGACCGAGACCAACGCGTACGGCCCCGGCAACAGCGGCACCGACTACATCACCCACCCCACAAGCACCGGTCGACCGACACCGATCCTGAAGGTCGCCGTCCGTGACGCCGACGGCGAGGACGTGGCACCGGGCCAACGCGGCGAGATCTGGTTGAAGGGGCCGAACGTCATCCGTGGCTATTGGAACAAGCCGGAGGCGACCGCCGAGACGATCGTCGACGGCTGGTTGCGCACCGGTGACCTCGGACGGCTCGACGAGGACGGTTTCCTCTACGTCGAGGACCGGGCGAAGGACATGGTGCTGCGGGGCGGCGAGAACGTGTACTGCGCCGAGGTGGAGGCAGCCATCTACGAACACCCGTCGGTCTACGAGGCGGCCGTGTTCGGTGTCCCGCACGAACGGCTCGGAGAGGAGGTCGCGGCCGCGATCGTGCTCCGCCAGGGAGCGACCCTCGACGAAGCCGAACTGGACGACTTCCTCACGGCTCGCATCGCGAAGTTCAAGGTCCCGACCAAGGTCGTGTTCCACGAAGCACCGCTCCCCCGCAACGCCGCCGGAAAGGTCCTGAAACGGGATCTGCGGGAGGAGATCGCACCTTCCTGAGGTCGTTCCGTCAACTGGACAGGACCGACCGCGGAAGCCGGCGAGAACCGGTGACCACCACCGCCGCCATCGTCAACACGAGCACGAACACCCAGTGGGTGCTGTGAGCGACCGACCAGCCGCGACCGTCGCCGAGGGCGACGATCGCCCCACCCAGCCCGGTGCCGATCGCAGTTCCGAGCGTGTCGGACAGGTGTAGCGCTGCGCTCGCCTCCCCCTCCTCACCGGGAGTTGCGGCCGCCAGGACGGTGACCGACAACGGTGCGTAGGCGAGGCCCATACCCGCCGCCGCTGTCGCCCACGCGGCGACCGCCGAGCCGACGGGCAGACCATGGATCGTGGCCACCATCCCGACCGCTCCGACGGCTACCAGAGCGGCACCGCTCCCCACGAGGCACCGAGGTCCCACGTCGTCGATCGTGCGGGCCTGGATCCAGGCACCACCGGTCCAGAAGACCGCACCCGTGGAAAGGGCCAGTCCGGCGAGCCAGGTGGATCCCCCGAGACCGTCGGTGATCGCCAACGGCACGTAGGCGTCACCAGCGAAGAACGCCCAGGTGAGCAGTCCCCGGACCGCGACCGTCGCCGGTACGCCGGAGCGGAGGCTGAGCGTGCCGACCGGTTGCAGGACGCGGAACGCCCAAACCGCCACGGGCAGCCCGATCGCCACCATCGCCAACGCCCCCGGCAACTCCTCCACGTCCGAGGCGGCGAGTACGACGCCGACACCGATCACCAGCACGACCACCCTGCCGAGGCGACCTCGATCGAGCGGGGACGGCTCGACCGGCACCCTTCGATCCAGCTCCCGCAAGGGGCCGACCGATGCCAGCCCGGCGAGCGCAACCATCGGAAGCAGGCCGAGGAACACCCAGCGCCAACTCGAAGCGTGCGCGATCGCGACCGCCACAGCGGGGCCTGCCAAACCCGGAACCACCCAGGCGGAAGCCAACGTGGCGAACATGCGGGGCCGCAGCCGCGCCGGCATCCCCCGCCCGATCGCCGTGTACGCCGTCGGGACGATCGCGCCGGCCCCGAAACCCTGGGCCACACGTCCGACCACCAGCATCGGCATCGAGACCGCCGCGCCTCCGATCACGAGGCCCAGCGAGAAGAGCAGCAACCCGAAGGAGAAGGGCACGGCCATTCCCTTCCGGTCGGCGACCTGACCCGACACGGTGATCCCGACCAGGCTGCCGAGGAAGAAGCCACTGAAAACCCAGCCGTAGAGCGCAAGGTCCCCGAGGTCGTCCTTGACCTCGGGCATGACCGTGGCCACCGCCAAGGACTCGAACGCCACCAGGGTCACCGTGAGAACGAGGCCGACGGTCAACGGCCTCAACGCAGGCGCCCAGAGCCCACCTTCCACGTCCGCCGGCGAGGCGGCTCCCTCCAGGTCCGGGGTGCTCATCAGGGGATCGTACGGTGCAGCGCCGCAGATCCGATCCTGTCCCCCGACGATTCCGGGCGCCGACTGTTGATTCCCCGCTCGGAGGCGCTAGGTTGCCCGGCCCCGATCCTCTGACAGTGAGGTCAATCCTCCGATGCCGCTGACCGTCAAGAAGCACCGCGCCAACCTCGACCAGCTTCGAGCCGAGACCGAGGCGGCCATAGCTGTGATGCAGAAGACCTACGACGAACTCGACCCCGAGGAGGTCGCGAGCGACGTCGGTGCCGGCGAGGACGAGGGCGGTTCCGAGGGCGACCTGACACGCTTCGAGCGTGACCGGCTAAGGGCCCGTATCGCCGAGGAGGAAGCGTTCCTCAGCGTGATCGACGCCGCTCACAAGCGAGCAGAAGGCCGCAACTGGAAGTCCTGCACACGTTGCGGCAAGCCCATCGGCGACGACCGCCTCGAAGCGCTCCCGGCGACCGACCTCTGCGTCACCTGCAAGGCCGACCGCGGCAACTGGTAGTCACATCGCCCAGGGCCGCGACGTTCAGGTGCCGTGCGCTGAGGCGTGGGCGGTGTCGCAGAGTCGTTCCTCACCAGGCTTGATCTGACCTGCAGCCACCCCTTCGAGGGCAGCGAACGGCCCGCACGGGTTGGCCACGATCCACACATGGATCATGGGCACCGGCGGAAGCTTCTTCAGCGGTGGCGTGCAGGTGCCTCCGACCGACGTCAGCCCGGCGACCCGCGGCGCTTCGGGGTCATCGGTGAAACAGAGGTCGTCATGGATGTGCCACTGCGTCAACGGACCCCCGATATCGGGAACGTCGTCGAGGGTCGACCCGGGTTCCAGCATGAACATCGCCGACACGAGCTTGCGGGTCGGTCCGGTCGTGTCGTACACGAGCGATTCCGGGTAGTTGGGATCGAGGGTGCGGCCGTCGGTCAGGTACGACCAGTTGATGAGGTGCTCGTGACCGGTGAAGCCGTCACCGATGCTGCGGAAGCCGACGTCCTCGGCGTGCGCAGGATCTGCGAACTGGGGCAGTTCGTCGAGGGTCGTCTCGACGAGTTTCTCGGCGCGGTCCTGCTGGGCGGCGCTGACCCCCGGAACGCCTGACAGATCCACCCTCTTGGTGGTGCCGGTCGGCGGCGCCTGAGTCGTGGCACTGCCCTCGGGGGCGGTCGTCGAGACCGGCCCCGGGTCGTAGGCAACGGGTGGGACCACCGCAGCCGAACCGTGGTCGTGACCACCGCCCACCTGGCCGTCGTCGTGTCCGGCGGCGACCTCGCCACCGTGACTGTGCCCCTCGGCCTCGGTGGAGGTCTGGGCAACCGCACCGAGAGCGAGGACGGAAACGGCGACGGCACCGGCCAGCCGGAACAGCGACCCGCTACGAGCATGCCGCGCCGGGTCGGCTTCGTCGACCAGCAACCAGCGCGCCGCACCGATCAGGGCCACCAGTGCGAGCAACGCTCCGATGCCGTCGGCCCAGCCGATGCCGTGGGGTTCCTCCAGACCATCGATGAAACCGATTCCGGCGGTCTGGGCGACGGCCCAGCCGACCACCGCACCACCGGAGAGCAGCACGCCGGCCAGTGCTCCTATCCGGCGTTCACCGATCGTCGCCCACGCACCCCAGGCGATCTGCGCGAGGGCCACGACCTGGAAGGCGAGTGCCGCCTGCCGGGCGTCACCGTGTGCTGCGGCCGCCGCGGCGTGGATCGCACCTGCACCGAGAGAAGCGAAGCCCGCCATCGCGAGCGGACCGAAGGACCGCGGAACTGCGGCAGCGGTCGGTGGGATGGAGCTCACTGCCACTTGGACCCCCTCGTCCGGTAGGGAGCCATCGTAGGCCCGCGTCGGGCCGAGCGGCGCGCGTCACACCGCACCGCCGCGAGGTGGAAGTTCAGTCGTCGTCGGTTTCGAGCAGGTCGGCGGTGGCAGCGAGTGCCGTCGCCAGCATGGACGAGCGTTGGACGACCAACTCGAAGGCCTGCTCGGCACGCTGGCCCTGCCCCTGCAACGGCGGGTGGCCGAGCGACCGCAGCAACATCCCGGGGTCCGACGTAGGCCGGATCGGCTCCGGGTCCGGCAACTGTGGTACCGGCCGCCAGAGGTCTACGGGTGCCGCCTTCTGACCGCGTCGACGGTTCTTGTTGCGGCGGGATCCGCTCATCAGTCGTCGTCCTCCGTGAGCAGTTCGTTCGTGCGTAGGCCGAGGGCCGAACGCAGTTGGTCGGCGTCGAGGTCCGCCATGGAACTCGACTTCGGCAGCACGAGGTCGGCGATGTGGCGCTTTCCGGCGACGACCTCCTCGACCCGTTCGTCCACCGTGCCGGGGCAGACCAGCCGGTGGGAAATGACGGTCTTGGTCTGACCGATGCGCCACGCCCGGTCTCGGGCCTGGTCCTCCACCGCGGGGTTCCACCAGCGGTCGTAGAGGACGACGTGGTTGGCGCTCGTCAGGTTCAGCCCCGTGCCACCGGCCTTCAGGGACAGAACCAGCGCTCCCGGCCCTTGGAGGGCCTGGAAGTCCTCGATCATCTTGTCGCGGACGCCTCGGGCGAGGCCGCCGTGGTAGCAGGAGATCTTCTCACCGGTGACTGCTGTGAGGTGTTCGGCGAGGCGGACGCCCCATTCGGCGAAGTGGGTGAAGATGAGGATCCGTTCGTCCGCCGCGAACACCTGATCGATGATCTCCTCGAGCCGGATCAGCTTCCCGGATCGGCCGGCCAGCGGGCCGGTGTCGTCCTTCTGGTAGGCGGCCGGGTGGTTGCAGATCTGTTTGAGGGCGGTGATCGCGGCGAGGATCGCACCCTGGCGTCGTTCCTTGCCGGGAACCGAGTCGTCCGAGGTCTCGGCGACGAGGTCGTCGAGCACCGCCTGGTACAGGCCGATCTGTTCCGGCGTCATGAGGCAGTGGTCGAGCTCGTCGATCCGGTCCGGCAGGGTCGCCGCGACCGCCGGCTCGGACTTCGTACGCCGGAACACCAGCAGGCCGTTCAACGCCTTCAACGCCGCCTCGCCCTCTCCCGACAGCTGAGCGACGAACGCCGCCCTCGGCCCCATCAGACCCGGGTTGCAGAAGTCGAGGATCGCGTGGAGGTCACCGAGGCCGTTCTCGATCGGTGTACCGGTCAACGCCACCCGGCTACCTGCGTTCAGGCGACGCAGCTGGCGCGAGGTGTCGTTCGACGGGTTCTTGATCACCTGCGCCTCGTCGAGCACCAGCCGACTCCACGTGACGGCCTCCAACTCGGCGATGTCGCGGACCGCCGTTCCGTAGGTGGTGATCACCACGTCGGCGTTGTCGATCTTCCGTCGCAAGGCCGCCCCGCCCGAACGACCTGCTCCGTGATGGACGACGACGTCCAGATCCGGCGCGAACTTCGCCGCCTCTCGGGCCCAGTTGCCGACGACCGCAGGGGGTGCGACCACCAGGGCCGTCCCCTCCCCGGCTGTCCGCGCCAGGTGGGCGAGCATCGTCGGGGTCTTGCCGAGCCCCATGTCCAGCGCGAGACAACCTCCGAGGTCGGCCTCGTCGAGGAAGCCGAGCCACGCGAGAGCGTCGGCCTGGTAGGCACGAAGCTCACCCCGGAATCCCTCGGGGGTGGTGGTCGGTTCCGTCGCTGCGACCCGGGCCGCCGTGTCGAGCAGCTCGGCCGCCCAACCGGTCCCCTCCACACTCAGTCCACCGGCCAGCGGGCTGCCGTCGAGGCCGACCGAGTAGCGCAGGATCTCCGCGCCCGTGAGCTGGGTCTTGTCGGCCCGCTCGGCGAGAGCGGCCGCCGCTTCCTTCAGGTCGACCTTGTCGAGTTCGACCCACCGGCCGTGCGACTGCACGAGCGGCCGGGCCTCCTCTGCCAGGCGGGCGATCTGTTCGGCGGTCAGCTCGACGTCGTCGAACACGACCGACCAGCGGACGTTGCTCAACTGCTGAGCGCCGACGACGGTGTCGCCGGTTGGTTCCGTGAAGAGCCGCAGACCGGCACTGGGCTTGCGCCGCGACAGGGACGGCGCCCTGACCTCGAACCCCGCCGCCTGGAGAGCGGGACCGGTGACGGTCATCAGCTCCCACGCCTCGTCCTGACTCAGGTAGACCTGCCCCCGGCGCATGCCACCCGGGCGCAGCAGCGGTGGGTAGACGCGTTCGAGCCGGACGAGTTCGTCGACGAGCGGCTTGGTGGCCTTGCCGTCCGCGATCGCCGCCTCGATCGGCAGGAGCCCGCCCTCCACACCGGGACCGAGGACCGACAGGAACCAGGCGTTGCCGCTGTCGGGCGGTTCGAGAGCCACGACGAGTCGGGTGCGCATCGGCCCGGTCACCGGCCGTCCCCACCTGTCGAGCCGCTTGGACACCTCGGCTCCGACCGCCACCGGTGCGCTGAAGGGTGACCCGTCGACGAGGGTCACCACCGCTTCGGCGACGCCGGTGGTGGAGGTGATCTGCGGGGGTGGGGCGGGCAGCTCCAGGCGTGACGCCGCTTCGCGGATCACTGCGTCCACGACCGCACCCAGGACGTCGACGGTGACGGTGCGCGAGTCGGCCTTGCTCGGCGACAGCGCAGTGACCGGTCCGGGCATCGCCTTGGTGAAGCGTTCGAGCATCGCTTCCTCGACCAGGGCCGGCACCCATTTCACCGCCAGGTCGAGCATGCGGCCGTCCTGGGTCTTGTGGGCCGGCAGCGTCGGTACGACTGCCCCGGACACGACGAGGCGCACCGCTTCCACGGCGACCCGGCCGAGCCATGCGACGCTGGCCCCGACACCTTCTCGTCCGAGTCCGGCACCGACTGCGACCAGCCAGCCGAGGGACTCCTGAACCGGGATCGCCAGCGCTGCGGCCCGGCCACCGGAAGGAAGCTGCACGGCCTGATGCTGGGTCCACCCGACGGCCGGTCCGCCGATCGCTTCGAGGCGGTCGGACAGTTCGTCAGCACCCGAGGGCGGCGCGCCCGGGCCGGCTGCCCAGACGACGACGTTGCCACCGTGCCAGGAAGCCTGCAGACGGGTTTCGCCCTGGGGATCGGCGGCGACGATCGCGGCCACCGCGGATGAGCTGTCGGCGACCTTGGTCAACAGGTCATATGCCGCTTCCAGGCGTCCCAGCTCGGCCTCGAAGTCGGCGACCACCTGATTGCGTTCCGGGCCTTCGATCCTTCGGACGGCGTCCAGATCGTCCTCGAGGTCTTCGAGGAGGTCCTCCAATGCCCAACGCCAACGGACGGGGTCGGCTTCGAGCAGCGCCAACTGGTCGGGTGTCGCCCGACCGTCGGCCGCGGCCCACGCCGCGTCCTCGAGAACTCTTTGGTCAGCCATGTGAATGCGGCACTCCTGCGCCGGTAACCCGGTCGCGGTGGACGGCCGGGGGTTTGCATCCGGTTTGGTGGCATCTGCGGCGGGGTCTCGAACCAGATCCCCTCCACCGTCGTCGGACGGGACGCCGTGACCTTGAGTGTACTGCCTGGACTGTTTCGATCGGGTATCCCACGGCACCGCACGCACGCCGGCGTCACGACCGACTCCGACGAGCGGCTCGGCAGGCGTGGTCCGGGCGGCACCGAACGAGGCAGCCGTCGCCCTCGATCTCGGGCGACGGCTGCCTCATTGCGGCTGGGTGGCTGACGGCGCCGACGGGTTCGTCCGCGCCGGTCGCTGCTAGTCGTCGTCGACGATGAAACCGAAGGTGAGATTGCCCCAACCACCTGGCAGGGTCGCGTTCACGGAGTTGGACAGGATCAAGCCCATCCATTCGGCGCCCCAGATGCCCGGTTCGTCGACGGTGTCGCCGTAGACGGTGACGTCGATGTACTTCTGGGTTTCGCCGGGAGCGAACGTGAGGGTCCCGTTCGCCGCTTCGTAGTCCACTCCTGCCTCGGGCTCATCTCCGCTCGCAGTAGTCCAATCCACTGTCACCGTCTCCCCGGAAGGAGCCGACAGGGTCACTGGGAACGAGAGCGTGGTCGTGCCCGAGTCGCCCTCGGTCACCGCAGCGGGACCAATCGACAGACTCGGCGTCGGATCGTCGTCCACGATGACACCGAAGGCGAGGTTGCCCCATCCGCCGGGCAGCACGGCGTTGACCGAGTTGGACAAGGTCACGCCCATCCATTCGGCACCCCATATACCGACCTCGTCGAGCGTGTCGCCGTAAACGGTGACGTCAACGTCCTTCTCGGTCTCGCCGGGGGCGAAGGTGACGGTTCCGCTGGCAGCCTCGAAGTCCACTCCTGCCTCGGGCTGGGCGCCTGTCGCGGTCGCCCAATCGACCGTCACCGTGTCGGTGGACGGAGCCGACAGACGCACCGGGAAGGTGAGGTTCGTCGTGCCGGAGTTGCCCTCGGTAACCCAGGCGGAACCGATGGATACCCGGCTCGGGAGCTTGACCAGGTTGTGGAGCATCTCGCGAGATCCATCGGCGAATCTGACCGAAAGGCCCACCCAGTCGTAATCACCCAGGGATGACAGCGGGATGTTCAAGGACGTGGCGGTGCCGTCGTTGGTCGAGACCAGCGGAGTCGTCGGGAACGGCTCGTCGGGCTGCAAGCCGTTGGGTGCCCCGTACCGGACGAGGGTGTCGACGTCGGTGGTACCGAACAGGTCGTAGCCCACGGCGCCCGGCACCGAGTCGAAGTTCACCTGGACGTCGCTGCCCACGACGGTCTGGCTCGCCTGCGGCCGCGACGTCGGAGCCGGTTGCTCGTCGATCACCCAGGGCAACGAGCAGTCGCCGCCGGTGTGGGTGACGAAGGAGAGGGACTCGGACAGGTCACCACCGGGTATCCACGGCATCAGCACGTAGTCGGCCCAGAAGGTGTCACCGGGTTCGATCACTGCCGTGCTCTGCTCGAAGTCCTCCAACGGCTGGAAGATGAAGCCGAAGCGGCCGTCCTGCTTGAGTTCGTTCGAGACGTTGTAGACCGGCACGTCGGACACGTTCTTCAGTCCGACACGAACCCGGTACGGCTCGTACTGGTCCAAGTGGTCATCCGGCTGCACCAGGAACTGCAACGCCGAGCAGGCCCACACCTTGACGGGCTTGTCGGGCGGGGTTTCACCCCGCAGGTTGATCGGAGCTGTGATCGGGGCGAGCACGCCCGAGTAGGTGGCGGCCGGGAAGTACTCGCCTTCGGCGTCACCCCGGACGATCCAGCTCACCTCCTGCTGGGTCCCGCCGGCCACGTCGCCCACGTTCACCGTCAGGGACTGGGGGTCCGGTGTCGGAGCCAGGACGAGACCGTCGGGCAGTTCGAGGGTCGCGGTGCCCTGGGTGAACGTGAAACCAGCCGGGGCCAGGTTCGACACGATCAGGCGGACCTCGAAGAACTCCTTCAACCAGCGCGCCTCACCCGGGATGACGAGCCAGTTGATCGCGGGCGGCACGCCTTCGGCGATCGGCTGGATCGTCGGCACGAACACCGAGTCGCCCACGACGACTCCGCCGTTTCCACCTCCGCCCCCGCCCGTGCCGCCGACGACGTCACCGACGGAGTTCACGAGGTAGGTGAAGTTGCTGGTCTCCGGACCGAAGACGAGCACGATGTCGTACTCGAACACATGCTGGTTGGCTGGGTCGTTCGGGTCGATGCCGGCGTCGATGATCTCCTGGTAGGTCAACGCGTGGGTCTCCATGTCCGCGGAGCCCGGACTGCCCGTGGGCAGGTTGACCGTCACCGCACCGTTGCCACCGGTGACCGTCACCGTGCCGGTGCCACCCATGAATCCCTGCTTGTAAGCGAACACGGTCAGGTCACCGTCTGGCAGGCCCCACAGCGTGGAGACGCCGTTCGAGTCGGTCACCCCGGACACCTGAACGCCGTCCGCGGTCTGCACGAGCACCTGTGCGGACGGAACCGGTGAGCCGCTGCTCTCGACGGTGACGACGGTGCCCGTGCCTGCCGGCACGACGGTCACGACGGCGCTGTCGATGTTCGTGACCCCGTCGGCTTCGACGGTGAGCACCACTCCGTAGGTGCCCGCCGCAGCGAAGCTGTGGGTCACGACGGGCCCCGTCAGCACCGTGCCGTCGCTGAAGCTCCACTCGTAGGAGTCGATCACCGCCGCCGGGGTCGAGTTCGTCCCGTCGAAGGTCACGGTCTCACCGACAGAAGTGGCCCGGTCGTCGCCAGCGTTGGCTGCGAGGGGCTGATCGGGTGTGACCAGCACCGTCTGGGTCTCCGCATCGGTCCACGTACCGTCGGTCACCGTCACGGTCGGGTGGTAGGTGCCGGGGTTCACGTACGTGTGTGCGAGGGTTCCCGCCGGATACGTTCCGCTGTCGGGCGTGGACCCGTCGCCCCAGTCGAGCACGTAGGTCAAAGGGTCCCCGTTGGGGTCACTGGCCGAGAAGTTCGCCTGGGCATCCAGCGACGCAACACCACTGTTCGGCGTCACCCCGAACGAGTCCACCGTCGGCGGCGTCGGGCTCGACGCGGTCACCGTTTCCTGCTGGGACACCGCCGGGTTCGTCCCGTCGCTCACGAGCAAACTCGCCTGATAGGTGCCCGGGTTCGTGTAGGTGTGAGCCACAGGAGCCGTCGGCAGGGCTCCGACGGTCGATGAGGACCCGTCACCCCAGTCGACCATGAAGATCAACGGATCGCCATCGGCGTCAGTGGCGGAGATCGTCGCCGATACCGCCAGCGGTGCACTACCCGACGACGGCGAAATGTCGAAGGTACCGATACTCGGCACAGTCCCCTCAGCCGAGAAGATCACGAAGCTGTACGTGGCGGCGTAGTAGTTGGGGTTCGAGTTGGCGCTCGTGGAGACGACAAGCGTGTAGGTGCCCGTCTCCAGAGCCGTCCACTGCGTAGATTCCAGCGAAAAGAACGAACCGCTCGCTACGGTCGTGTCCGACGGGCTCTTCAACTCCCAACTGGTGTAGTAGCGGCAAACGTCCGCGTAATCACCAGTCGCAGAACAAGCCAACTCGGTCATCGTCAACATCTGACCCGCCTGCGCCGTGAACGTGTAGGTGTCACTCGCCCCGGAAGTCTCCAAGTTGCCCTGCCCCGCGGTCGGGACCCCATCGGAAACGGTCGTACCAGGCGAATAGGAGAACGTCTGATCGGACTCCGACACAACAGTGGCCTGAAAACTGTATGTGGCGGTGTAGTAGTCGGGGTTCGAGTTTTCGCTCGTGGAGACGACAAGCGTGTACGTGCCAGTCTCCGGAGCCGTCCAGTACGTCGACTCCAGCGAAAAGAACGAACCACTTCCCAACGTCGTGTCCGACGGGCTCTTCAACTCCCAACTGGTGTAGTAGCGGCAAACGTCCGCGTAATCACCAGTCGCAGAACAAGCCAACTCCGTCATGGTCAACATCTGACCCTGCTGGGCCGAGAACGTGTAGGTGTCCGAGTCGCCTGACGCCTCGATGTTGCCGGCACCCGGTGCGGGGACGCCAGCGGTCACCACCGTGCCGGGCGTGTACACGAAGGTCTGGTTGGCGGCCGATGCAGGGGCCTCCGCGAGCACGACCAGACCCACAGTCGCCAGGCAGAGGGCCAGCAAGGCGCTGAGGAGGCGCCGAACCACCCCTCCTACGGGCCCGAACGAGCCCACGATGCCGGTGAAGCGATTCATTGTTCCCTCCTATGTCGCCGGTCTCTCGGACACGACTTGGTTCGGAACAGGTCTCCCTTGCACCCATTCCGAGGATTCAAGGTGGCACTCGCCACATATGTCGTCAATGGAAATAGGGCGAATGGCCCCCTCCACATGCAGAAATGGTCACCGTCCGCCGTGGGGCCACATCACTCGGTGGTCAGCCGAGGTCGGCAACGAAGAGATAGGCAGCGACCGCGAGGCCTAGACAGACCACGACGACGCGCAGGACCCGCTCGTCGAGCCGCCGCGCGAAGCGCGCACCCACGAACCCTCCGAGCAGTGTGGCCGGTGCAGCTACTGCCACCGCGACCCAGCCGACCGGTCCGAACATCCCGAACATCACGACGCTGACGGAAGCGTCCGCCACCGACAGCACGGCCTTGAAGGCGTTCAGCTTCACGAGCGAGTCGGCGAGCGTGAGACCGAGGACGGCCAGGAAGATCACACCGAGCGCGCCACCGAAGTAGCCGCCGTAGACGGCCGCGAGGCCCACGGAGACGACCGCCGCGACAGGAACCCCGCGGTCGCTCACGTCGGAGCGTGTCGTGAACCGCCTCTTCGCCCACGGTTGTGCCGCCGTGAGACCCGTGGCGACGAGTACGAGGAACGGGACGACGACGTCGAACGCTGCTGACGGGGTCACGAGCAACAGCACGCAGCCCGCCGTGGATCCGGCCACGGTCGCACTCACGAGCGGCCGAAGCCTCGCCCGGCTGTTCGGCAGGTCGTCTCGGAAGCCGGCGACACCGCCGAGGTAACCCGGCCACGTGGCGACCGAGTTCGTGACGTTGGCTGCCAGCGGTGACATCCCAGTGGCGAGCAGCGCCGGGAAGAGGATGAGGGACCCCCCGCCGGCGACCGAGTTCACGATCCCGCATGCCAACCCGGCGAGGCTCACGACCACCACGTCCAGAGACGTCACGCGAATCGCACCTCGCCTCGAACGAACGGGACCTCGCAGGACACCGCGACAAGTTCGCACAACCGCAGGCATGGCCCGGCGATGACCCTGCCGGGCGAGTCGGCCATCAGCCCGATGGCCGGAGGCCCGGATGCGGGCTGTACCGTCGTTGGATTCACACCGGGTCGAGTCACCAGGAGATCCCCCGATGTTGTCGTCCCTGCTCGTCGCGTCGAGCAAGCCGTGGAAACCCGAGTTCTGGCTGGAGCTGGCCGGTCCGAGCGCCGCTTACGTGGTGGCGGCGATCCTGTTCGCCGAGTCCGGCCTGTTCTTCGGCTTCTTCCTCCCCGGCGACTCGCTGCTCTTCCTGTCGGGCTTCCTGACCTCCAGCGGTGCGCACGATTACGTCCAGACCGGTGCCGGCCAGGCATTGGCCCCCGTGGTCGAGGGCATGCCGCACATCCTGGCGCTGCTGCCGATGTTCTTCGTCGCAGCGGTGGCGGGCGACCAGGTGGGCTACCTGTTCGGCCGCAAGGTCGGGCCTGCGCTCTTCAGTCGGGAGGACTCTCGGTTGTTCAAGCAGGCGCACGTGACCAAGGCCCACGCGTTCCTGGAGAAGCACGGCCCGAAGACGATCGTCATGGCTCGGTTCGTCCCGATCGTCCGCACCTTCGCACCGATCGTCGCAGGCGTCGGCGAGATGCCGTACCGGACCTTCGTGACGTTCAATCTCATCGGCGGCTTCCTCTGGGCCGTCGGCCTGACCTCGCTCGGATACTTCCTGGGGAACGTCTCGTTCGTCCGGGACCACATCGAGACCGCGATCCTCGGTGTGATCGCGCTGTCGCTGCTGCCAGTGGTGATCGAGGTTGTGAAGTCGCGCCGCGAGAAGCGTGTGGAGGCCAACGCGACGATCACCGAACCGGTCGACTGACCGGAGGGTCGTAGGCGACGGAAACGAGAACAGGGTCCACACCCACGACCCGACGTTCGGGATGCTTGACAGATCTTGCACGGCCCCCCTCAATCCCTTAGGGTCGCCCTGTCGCCGAGCGTCGGCGACCACCTGACGGTGCTCGTTCTCACGGGATCCGACCATGTTCGCCAACTTCCTCATCGGACTTCGCGAGGGGCTCGAGGCAGCGTTGGTGGTCGGCATCCTCGTCGCCTACCTGGTCAAGAGCGACCGTAGGGACCTTCTCCCCAAGATCTGGGTCGGCGTCGCCATAGCCGTGGCCGTATCCGTCGGATTCGGCGCTCTGCTCACCTTCGGCCCGAAGGGCCTGACCTTCGAAGCTCAGGAGGCGATCGGCGGAACGCTCTCGATCATCGCGGTCATCTTCGTGACCTGGATGATCATGTGGATGTCGCGCACGGCGCGCTCCCTCAAGGGAGAGTTGGAGTCCGAGATGGACCGTGCCGTTCAGGCGGGTGGTGCCAGTCTCGTCGTCGTCGCCGTGCTGGCAGTCGGACGCGAAGGACTCGAGACGGCCATGTTCCTGTGGGCCAACGCCAAGGCCGTCGGCAGCTCGACCGACCCGATCATCGGAGCGGCACTCGGCCTCGCCACTGCGGTGGTGCTGGGTTGGCTCATGTACCGGGGCAGCCTCCGGATCAACCTCGCCAAGTTCTTCACCTGGAGCGGCGCCTTCCTCGTCATCGTCGCCGCGGGTGTCCTCGCCTACGGCATCCACGACCTTCAGGAAGCCGCGATCCTCCCCGGCCTCAACTCCTACGCGTTCGACGTCTCGGCCCAGATCCCGCCGGACAGCTGGTACGGCACCCTCCTCAAGGGAACCGTGAACTTCACCCCGAACACGACCTGGCTCCAGGCGATCGCCTGGGTGCTCTACGTCGTACCGGTCATGTGGCTGTTCCTGCGAGGCGTGAGGCACTCCGCGCCCAGCACCAACCGGTCCGAACCACCGCGACCGCAAGAGATCGATCGACCAGTCCCCCAACCACATGGAGCCAACTGATGCACCGTCCCCTGATCGCGCTCGCCGGGGCCCTCGCCATCACCGCACCGCTGGTGGCGTGCACCGACAACGATCCCGACGCCGGAGCAGCTGGTCCCATCTCGGTCGTGAGCACGAGCTCCGAGTGCAAGCTCTCCAGCACCGAGGTCCCTAGCGGCAACCTCCTCTTCAAGGTGAAGAACGAAGGCTCGCAGGTCACCGAGTTCTACCTGCTCGGCGAGGACGGCCTTTCGGTCGTCGGTGAGATCGAGAACATAGGACCGGGCGCGACCCGCAACCTCGTCGTCCAGGCCCACCAGGGCAAATATGTCACCGCCTGCAAGCCGGGCATGGTCGGCAAGGGGATCCGTGGCGAGTTCACCGTCACCAAGGGCGAGGACGTCACGGTCTCGGCCGACATCGCCGACCTGATCGACACCGCGACGAAGCAGTACGGCCTCTACGTGAAGGACCAGACCGAACAGCTCGTCGAGGGCACCCAGCAGTTCGTCGCCGCCTACAAGGCCGGCGACGACGACAAGGCCCGCAGCCTCTACGCGCCCGTTCGCATGCACTGGGAGCGAATCGAGCCGGTCGCCGAGTCCTTCGGCACCCTCGACCCGAAGCTCGACCTGCGCGAAGCGGACCTCGAAGAGGGCCAGACCTGGACCGGCTGGCATCGCATCGAAAAGGACCTCTGGCCACCGGCGAACGGCTACACGGCGATGACCGACGCCGAGCGCACCAAGATCGCCGACCAACTCATGGCCGACACCAACAGCCTCCGCAGCCTGGTCGCCAAGAAGACGTACAAGGCCCAGGACCTGAGCAACGGCGCCCGAGAGCTGCTCGACGAGGTCGCGTCCGGCAAGGTCACGGGTGAGGAGGAGTTCTGGAGCCACACCGACCTGTGGGACTTCCAGGCCAACGTCGACGGCGCTCGAATCGCATTCACCGACCTGCGCCCAGCGGTGGAGAAGAAGGACAAGGCCCTCGCTGCCACCTTGGACCGGCGTTTCACCGAACTCCAGAAGCTGCTCGACCAGCACAAAGAAGGCGACGGCTGGGTCCTCTACGACAAGCTCACGAAGGATCAGGTGAAGGAGCTCTCCGACTCCGTCAACGCCCTCAGCGAGCCGCTGTCACAACTCACCGCAGCCCTCGTCAACAAGTAGGCACCAGAACCCAGGACGAACCCGGATGACCGAACCGACCGTTTCCGAAACCTCCCCCGCACCTTCTCCTGAAGGCGCAGGCGTGTCACGGCGCCGCCTGCTCAGCCTCGCCGGTGCCGGAGCTGTCACGGCGGGAGCGGTCGGAGCGGTCGGTTTCACCGCCGGCCGGGCATCGGCCGACGCGCCGACGAGTCCGGCCGGCGCCCAGCGGTCCTACCCGTTCCACGGGCGTCACCAGGCCGGAATCTCGACACCGGTGCAGGACCGCCTCCATTTCGCCGCCTTCGACGTCACGACGACGTCCCGCAAGGAACTCGAAGCGCTGCTGAAGGAGTGGAGCTCGGCTGCTGCACGAATGACGAAAGGTCTCGGTGCCGGACCGTACGGCCCGACCGACGGCCCCAGCGAAGCACCGCCCGACGACACCGGTGAGGCCATCGGGCTCGGCCCGTCCGGGCTCACCATCACCTTCGGGTTCGGACCGTCACTGTTCGAGGACGCGCGGGGCAAGGACCGCTTCGGTCTCGCGGACCGACGACCGAAGCGACTCGAACGTCTGCCCCACTTCCCCGCCGACAATCTCGACCCGGCACGCTCGGACGGCGACCTGTGCATCCAGGCATGCGCGGACGACCCTCAGGTGGCGGTCCACGCGGTCCGGAACCTTGCCCGCATCGCCTTCGGTCGCGCCGCGATCCGCTGGTCACAGCTCGGCTTCGGTCGCACCTCCTCCACTTCGACGTCCCAGGAGACCCCACGGAACCTGTTCGGCTTCAAGGACGGCACAGCCAACTTGAAGGCCGAGGACCCGATCGCCCTCGACCGTCACGTGTGGGTGGGAGCCGGTGACGACCCGGGTGCCGACTGGATGGTCGACGGGTCCTACCTCGTCGCCCGGCGCATCAGCATGAGGATCGAGGTCTGGGACCGGGTTCCCCTCTCGGAGCAGGAGACGATCTTCGGTCGCGACAAGGCCGAAGGTGCACCGCTGTCAGGTGGTACCGAGTTCACCGAACCGAACTTCAAGATCGAAGGTCGGACCGGCCCCCTCATCGACGTGGCGTCGCACGTCCGCCTCGCTCACCCCGACTTCAACAACGGCTCTCGCCTCCTGCGCCGAGGTTTCAACTTCACCGACGGCACCGACGGCCTCGGACGCCTTGACGCGGGCCTGTTCTTCATCGCGTTCATCCGGGATCCGCAAGGCCAGTACGTCCCGATGCAGAACACGCTGGCCCGCGAGGACCTCCTGATGGAGTACCTCCAGCACACCGGCTCGGCGATCTTCGCGGTCCCGCCCGGAGCCGCGACGGCGAAGAACTGGGTCGGCGAGTCCCTCTTCGCCTGACCGGCCGTCAGCTTCGACCGCAGGGCAATCTCACCCACCCGCACTACCCGAGCGGCACCGCTACGCGGCACCGCCGCACCCGGGGGTACAGGTGCGGCGGTGGTGGGGCGTTTTCAGCCCCGGTGGGGGGAGAACGGTGCGTTGGTCCTGATCAGCTGCAACCGCTCGTGCTGCCGCAGCTCGGGCAGGCGTGGCAGGAGCCGGCCCGCTGCATCTGGACGCCGCACTGCATGCAGTACGGGGCATCGGAGTGCTGTGTGGACGGCTTCACCTGCGGCGGCGTGGAGAGCGAGATCGGCGTCGGATCGGTGACCCCGGCCCTCTCGAGCAGGCTCGGCTGACCGACCCCGCCCTCGGCGGCGGCTTCTTCCTCGGCCATCGAGATCGCCAGCTCGGTCACCGACGGGATCGACTTCGGGTCCGCTGCGAGGTCCGAACCCTGACGGCTCTGGACAGCGGTCTCCTCGACGCCGGGCAACGTCGGCTGGGTGCGCTCCGACACCGTCAGGATGCCGAGCTCCTGGCGCTCCTCGAAGGTGAGGTAGTCGATGGCCAGACGACGGAAGATGTAGTCCAGCAGCGACGTGGCGATCCGCAGATCCGGGTCGTCGGTCATGCCGGCGGGTTCGAAGCGGGTGTTGGCGAACGCCTCGACCAGCGTCCGCAGCGGCACGCCGTACTGGAGTGCGTAGCTGATGCTGATCGAAAGGGCGTCCATGACACCGGCGAGCGTCGAGCCCTGCTTGGCGACCTTGAGGAATACCTCGCCTGGACGGCCGTCGTCGTACTCACCGACGGTCACGAAGCCCTTGCAGTCCGCAACCCGGAACTCGAAGGTCTTCGAGGTGCGGTTGCGGGGCAGCTTGGTCCGGGTCGGGACCTTCACCACCTTCTCGACGATCTTCTCGACCTCGACCACCTGCGGCACGGCTGCGGCCTCCGGGGCGTCAGCCTCGGCGCCTTCCTTCTTGGCCATGGCGAGCGGCTGGGCGACCTTGCAGTTGTCCCGGTAGATCGCGATCGCCTTGACCCCGAGCTTCCACGCCTCGATGTGGAGTTGTTCGACGTCCTCGACGGTCACGTCCTCGGGCATGTTGACGGTCTTGGAGATGGCCCCGGAGATGAACGGCTGCACCGCGGCCATCATCCGGACGTGACCCATGTAGTGGATCGGGTTGTCGCCCATCGAGCAGGCGAAGATGCCGATGTGATCCGCAGCGAGGTGCGGGGCCCCGAGGATCGACTTCTCCTCGTCGATGTAGGCGACGATGTCGGCGATCTGGGCGTCGTCGTAGCCGAGGCGGCGCAGCGCACGCGGGATCGTCTGGTTGACGATCGTCATCGTCCCGCCGCCGACGAGCTTCTTCATCTTCACTAGGCCGAGGTCAGGCTCGATGCCCGTCGTGTCGCAGTCCATCATCAGTCCGATCGTCCCCGTCGGGGCCAGGACCGACGCCTGGGAGTTGCGCACACCGAACTGTTCACCGAGCTCGCACGCCTCGTCCCACGACTGCTGAGCGGCGGAGAGAAGCTCGGCCGGCACCAGTTCCTCGTCGATGTGGGCAGCGGCTTCACGGTGCATGTTCAGCACGCGGAGCATGTGCTCCTCGTTGTCCGCGTAACCGGCGAACGGCCCCATCCGGGACGCCGTGCGTGCCGATGTCGCGTAGCTGTGCCCGGTCATCAGGGCCGTGATCGCAGCGGCCCAGGCCCGGCCGTCGTCGGAGTCGTACGCGTGGCCGAG
>JAGQSN010000224.1:0-429 GCA_020439555.1 Acidimicrobiales bacterium
TGCCGGGGGCCAACTTCGAGACGTCGAGCGTGGTCGAGTCGCCTGCGTCGACGGTGTCGGACGTGATGCCGTCGACCTGGAGGTCATGAGCCGTCGTTCCCTTGTTGGCGATCTTCAGGGTCGAACCGGCCTTGATCTTCACCGGGTTCGGCGAGATCTTGAACTCGGTGAGGTCGACCTCGGTGGCGGAGCCCCCGGTGGAAGCCGCCGCCGGCGGGTTCTCGATGCTGTCGGCCCGCTGCACGGCCCGGACCGACAGCCCGACCGCGAACAGGGACGTGAGCACCCCGATGGCGGCGAACACGAACGCGAAGATCGCCACGGCGTCGCTGCGTTCTGCCTCGGTCGGCTCGGTCGGGCGCGAGGAACCGGTCGCCGGAGCGTCGGTCGTCGCGGGGTCGAGTGTCTTGGTGTCGCTCATGGTTCTCC
>JAGQSN010000224.1:479-5965 GCA_020439555.1 Acidimicrobiales bacterium
GCGTGGGTGAGGATGTGGCAGTGGAAGACCCAGGTCCCGGCTTCGACGACCTCGGCGATCGTGTCGATCCGCTCGCCGGGGGCGATGTTGACCGTGTCGCAGTAGTAGGGCTGCGGGAGCGGCCATCCGTCACGGGCGATCACCTGCATGGGGAAGCCGTGCAGGTGCATCGGGTGGATCGCCATGCCCTCGTTCATGAAGCGGAAACGGATCTTCTCGCCGACCTTGGCCTTGTAGGCCTTGGTCGCGGGGAAGCCCTTCCCGTTGATGGTGAAGCCACCGAGGGCATCGTTGAGGATCACGACCTCGTCGTGGTCGACCTTCGGGTCCTTCGACGGGTCCTTCGGGTCGACGATCAGCGGTCCGAGGAGTCCCTTGCCGACCTGCTCCGCGGAGTTCTGGTGCGAGTGGTACATGTGCGAGCCGGCAGGCTTGGCGACGAACTCGTACGTGAAGGTCTCACCGGGCCGGATCGGCTTCTGGGTGATGAAGGGGACGCCGTCCATCTTGTTGGGGACCATCTGGCCGTGCCAGTGGATGGAGGTGCTCTCCTTCATCT
Source organism: Acidimicrobiales bacterium (assembly GCA_020439555.1). GTDB lineage: Bacteria > Actinomycetota > Acidimicrobiia > Acidimicrobiales > Iamiaceae > Aquihabitans. The sequence goes on from JAGQSN010000224.1 coordinate 1,039, forward strand.
TGTTCTTGACGACGACGCGGATCGTCTCGCCTTCGGTGCAGCGGATCAGTGGGCCGGGCACCTGCTCGTTGAACGCCATCGCCTGCTGCATCTCACCCGGAGCCGTCTCCCATTCGATCTCCGACACGGTGAGTTCGAAGATGCGTACCCCGTCGACGACCTTGGACTCCAGAGGCTGAGCGCCCTGGCCCTTGGTGATGGGCTTCTCGGCGTTGGCGAGGAACTTCTTGATGCCCTCCTCGTGGTGGGCGAGCATCTCCTCGTCGGTCATCTCGGTGCCGCCACCGCCTCCATCGTGGTCCATGTCGTCCTGTGCACCGGAGGTCTGCGGCCATCCGGCAGCCGCGGTGAAGACCGCCAGACCGGTACCGGCGACGCCTGCTCCCGCACCGGCGAGGAACGCCCTGCGGCGAAGCTGCTGGCCGGGCGAAGGACCTTCTGGCGGTTGGGTGTCGGTGGTGGACATCTAGGTCCGCTCCAATCATGTCGGGGTTGGTTCGGCGTGAACTCGACGGCCGATCGTGCTATCTGTAGTGATCAACTACAAATTGGAAGCATACTCATAGCGTGCGACTAGAAGTAACTCGACAAGCAGATCTCGCCATCCGGGCGTTGGTCACACTCGGTGCTGGCCATGGCACCACCGCCGACGGACCGTCGGGCAAGGGTGCCAAGGCGAAGTTGGGAACTCCGGGGGTGCGCATCAGCGCACGGTCGTTCGCCGAACAGTTTGACACCTCGGCAGGTTTCATGTCCCAGGTGATGAACCCCTTGGTCAAGGCCGGCTGGATCAGTTCGGTTGTCGGGCGTACCGGTGGTTACAAGCTCGAGGTTCCACTGGAGTCGCTTTCTGTCCTGGACGTGGTGGAGTTGATCGACGGTCCCGTGGACGACGGGCGTTGCATCGTCGTCGGCGTGCCCTGCGAGAGCCATGAGCCGTGTCCGATGCACAGTTCCTGGGCCCCGGCGCGCAAGGTGCTCATAGACGCTCTCGGCGAACGCAGCCTCGACCAGGTGAAGCTCGGTTACTGAGCGCTGTTGACGGGTCCGGTCAGATGGCGGGGTCCGGCACCCGCTTCACGATCGCCGCGGCCATCCTGTACGCCGCCTCGGCCGGGCCGATCTCGTCAGGCCGCAGCAGGTTCGCCATGATGCGCAGCACCCAGTCCATGAGACTGCGGGAGCGCATCCCGACCCGCGTCAGCTCACGCATCAGGGCTGGTTGGCCGATCACGTTCGCGAACAACCTGGCGACCTTGAAGTAGAGGCCGTACTCGGCATCCAGCATGTGCGGGTACTGCTGGAGGGCCATGCCGTCGCCGCTTCGCAGGGCCTCGTCGAGCAGGCCCGCGACCATGCGACCCGTCTCGTACGCGTAGTCGATGCCCTCGCCGTTGAACGGGTTCACCGATCCGCCGGCATCGCCGACGACGGCCCAGGTCGGTCCGACCTTCGGGTTCACCGATCCCGCCATCGGGATGCGTCCTCCGGTCGGCGGAGCGACCGGGTTGTCCGGGTCGATCTTCCAGTACTCGGGTGCGGTTGCGGCCCACTCGGCCATCAGATGGGAGGTGTTCACGTCCCGCCAGTCGCGGAACGTGGACAGGAGGCCGATACCGACGTTGATCGTCCCGTTGCCGACCGGGAAGATCCAGCCGTAACCGGGGAGGGAGGAACCGTTGCGGTCCCGCACGTCGAGGCAGGACTCGATCCACGGCTCGTCGTGCAGCGGCGACTCGTAGTAGGTGCGGATCGCCATGCCCTGCGGGTACCGACGGTTACGGGCCGTCCCCAGCGCCCGGCCGAAGCGGGAGTTCGCGCCGTCCGCGACGACCACGTAGCGAGCCCGGATCTCGCGGGTCGATCCGCTCCTCTTGTCCTTGACGACAGCGCCCGCCACGAGTCCGCCCTCGAGGATCGGTGCGATCGCCTCGGTGCCCGGAAGAGTCTCGGCCCCGGCTGCGGCGGCGTGACCGAACACGATCCCGTCGAGGTCGCGTCGGCGCACCACGTACCCGTGGGAAGGAAACTCCGGATGTTCCGGCCAGCGGAGCTCCAGGGTGACTCCGTGGGCGACCGCTCGGAGTCCGTCGTATCGGTGGTAGGGGACGAGCGACTCGGCGAGGCCCATGTCGGTCAACTGCTTGACCGCCCGAGGGGTCAGGCCGTCACCGCAGGTCTTGTCCCGCGGGAATTCCTTGCGCTCGACGCAGACGACGCGGTGGCCTTCACTGGCCAACCAGTAGGAGGTCGCGGCACCGGCCGGACCTCCGCCGACCACCAGGACGTCGGCTCGATCGGTGACGCCCATCAGCGGACCTCGTGGGATGCGTGCGGAGCGCCCCGATTCGGGGTCAGGTCCCGGCGCGGGTGATGTCGGAGAGATCCGGCGCGGGGCCTTCGCCCTTCTCGATCACGGCCTCCACCTCGGCCGCGATGGCGTCGGGGTCGGCCTCGTAGTTCTCGGCCGTGAAACCCTGTTCCTTGGTGGGGTCGTACTGGTCCGGGGAGAACTGCGACCGTACGTAGATGACCACCGCCGCGATCTGCTCGGGGGTCAGCTTGTCGTGGAAGGCCGGCATGGCACCGGTGATCTTCGGGCGGCGGACACCTTCGCCGTAGGAACCATCGGGGTAGGCGGCACCCGCGTGGCCGAAGGCGACCCAGTGGACCATCTGGAGGGGATCCGGGAAGGTCTCGAGGGCGTGGCCGTCCTTGAGTTGGGCACCAGCGGCGCCACCGGAGCCGTCGGCCGTGTGGCAGCCGGCGCAGCCGCCGGTCACGTGGAAGACCTCGTTGCCGATCACGATCGGGTCGGTCTCGACCGCCGAGGGCGGGATCGTGGCGTCTCGGTAGATGAGACCCCACACCGGAAGCAGCACGAGGATCGGCGCCGCCCAGTACGGGACCCTCTTACGTCGCTTGGCCGCCGCAACGACGGGGATGTCCGGCTTGGGTGCTTCGGCCTTCTGTTCGAGCGTCGGCAGCGGGGCCGGTGCCTTGGCCACCGCTGCGGCAGGGGCAGCAGCGGCTTCGCCTGCAGCGGCGGCGGGCGCATCGCCTGCCGGTGCGTCGGCAGCGGGCTTGGCGCCGGCGGCCGCGGCACGACGGGCCTGGGCTCGCTTCAGTAGGTGCTCGGGGATCTCGGTCACGAACGTCCTCCGCGGGCGAATCGGTGCACCCACTCGACGGATCGGGGTACGACGCGGCCACTCTAGGCGTGGGTCCCGCAGCGCGGCCAAGCCTGGCGCCACCGCGTCCCGGTCGGAGTCCTGCTCGGAGGAGCAGGACCAGGCTTGGCGGGTCGGCCCGTCACAACCCGCGAGGCATGTCAGGGATCGATTCGGTCGGGAATGGGAGGTTCCGGAGGTCGCGTGCTAGACCGTGGAACGAGGCCCTGGGCGGCACACCCGTCGCCCCTGGCTTCGAAGATTGTGATCGGATTCACGAGGAGGCAGCCAGCAGCGTGATCACGGCATCGTTCGGCCAAGAGCTCTGGCACGTCATCTGTTCCATCGGCAAGGGGCTCGCCAGCGTCCCCTTCACCGGCTCGCTGATCGTGGCGATCGTGCTGGCGGGCGGGATCATCCTCTACTCGAGGAAGCGGCCGCAGGGCGCCGAGCTCACCTGGGGCACGGCCATGGTCGCCGCCTTCTACGTGACGTTCCTCATGTTCTGGTTCTTCGGCGTCGTGCCGGACCAGTGGATGAAGCACGCCGAGGGCCGGCTCGCCATGCGCTCGGACGCCATCCTCGCCGGGCCGGGCTCGACCGGCTGGTTCGAGTGGCTCCCGGTCCGGATCACCAAGGCCACCATCGCCGACTTCGTGACGGTGAACATCTACATGATCGGCCTCGCCCTCACGATCGCCATGTGGGCGGTCTGGCAGGGCCGCGGCGCCTCGACCGGCGACGAGGTCGAGACCTCGAACTACGGCCGTCCGCTGGTGAAGGCCTGAACCCATGACCAAGACCGACGCCAACCCGCCCATGCCGGAGTTCCGCTCCGACTACGCGCTCGTCGAGGTCGACGCGGACTACCTGGCCAAGGCGGTCAAGCCGAAGCAGTTCATCCACATCGACCAGTCCGAGTGCATCATGTGCGAGGGCTGCGTCGACATCTGCCCGTGGAAGTGCATCCACATGGTGCAACCCGACGCCATCGCCGAGGCGGACGGGACGGCGCGTCCGGGTGAGGACCCGCGCGACCACGTGGTGTTCGTGATCGATGACGACGTCTGCACACGCTGCGCCCTGTGCGTGGACCGGTGCCCGACGGGCGTCATCATCTTGGGCAAGGTCGGCGACGCGCCGGCCGACGGCGACCCGCACCAACGGACCAACACCCATGGCTACGGCTATGGGATGCGACTGGGCTGAGCAAGGGGAGACCAGTGGCCAAGACCATGGAGAAGCGGGGCAAGGGTCCCGGGAAGATGAGCGAGCTGACCGACAAGGTCCAGGGCTCGCAAGCGTGGAACTCGATCTTCCGACCGGGCTCGATCTTCCGCAAGGGCTACACCGACAGCCCTCGCAACCGGTCCTACGTCGTGATGAACTCGGTGCTGTACCACCTGCACCCGGTGAAGGTGAAGCGCCACGCCGTCAAGGTCAGCTACACGCTGTGCCTCGGCGGGCTGAGCTTCTTCCTGTTCATCCTGCTGACCATCACCGGCATCTTCTTGATGTTCTACTACCGGCCCACCGCCGCCCAGGCGTGGACGGACATCTACACCCTGCAGACCTCGGTGGCGTTCGGCCTGCTCGTGCGCAACATGCATCGATGGGGAGCGCACCTCATGGTGCTGTCGGTGTTCCTGCACATGGCGCGGGAACACCGCTGGTCGGCGCACCTGATGGTGCTGTCGGTGTTCCTGCACATGGCGCGGGTCTTCTACCACGGCGCCTACAAGCCGCCGCGGGAGTTC
>JAGQSN010000225.1 GCA_020439555.1 Acidimicrobiales bacterium
GATGTCCTCGACGCCCTCCATCAGGTCGATGAGACCGGCTTCGTCCCCTGGCCGGACCGGGGCGAAGCCGACTCCGCAGTTGCCCATCACGACGGTCGTCACCCCGTTCGACGCGGACGGTTCGAGCGCGTCGTCCCAAGTGGCCTGACCGTCGTAGTGGGTGTGGACGTCCACCCAACCAGGCGTCACGAGGGCACCGTCGGCGTCGACGACACGCGTCGCGGATCCGTCGACCTGTCCCATCTCGACGATCCGGCCGTCCTTCACGGCGAGGTCGCCGGTGACGGGGGGTGCCCCCGTCCCGTCGACGATGGTTCCGCCTCGGATGATCACGTCGTACATGTGTGGCCTCCCCTTTCGGCCGGTCGAGTTGTTTTGGTCGGTCAGACGATCAGCGCCTGAGCAGGTCCTTCGCGATGTGGGTGATCTGGATCTCGTCGGTGCCCGCGTAGATCTGGAGCACCTTGGCGTCGCGTGCGAGTTGCTCGACGCGGAACTCGCTCATGTAGCCGTTGCCGCCGAGCACCTGCACCGCTTCGAGGGCAACCTCGGTCGCGGCGCGCGCCGAGTAGAGCTTCATGGCGGAGGCTTCGGCGAGGGTCATGCTGCGGCCGGCGGCGGACATCTCGATCGTGCGGAACACGAGGTTCTCGACGTTGAGTCGGGCGACCTCCATCCGGGCGAGCTTGTCCTGGATGAGCTGGAAATCACCGATCGGCCGGCCGAACTGCACACGGTCCTTGGCGTAGCGAACTGCGATGTCGAGGCATTCCTCGATGATGCCGAGCGCCATTGCGGCGACGCCGGAACGTTCCTGCATGAACGTTGCCTTGGCACCTTCACGACCGCCGGAGGGCACGTCCTCGGTTTCGCCGATGAGCCGGTCACGCCCGACGCGGACGTCGTTGAGGAACAGTTCGCCCGTCGGGGAGCTGTGCATGCCCATCTTGCGGAGCGGCTTGGACTGTTCCAGGCCGGGCATGCCCGATTCGAGCACGAAGGACAGGATCTTGCGGTCCTTCGGGTCGTTGCCCTCGTCGAGCTTGCAGATGAACACGATCGTGTCCGCGTAGGGGCCGTTCGTGATGAAGGTCTTCGATCCGTTGAGGACGTACTCGTCGCCGTCGCGGCGCGCGGTGGACAGCATCGAGCCGAACGCGTCCGAACCGGAGTTGGGTTCGGTGATCGCCCAGGCGCCCACCTTGTCGAGGGTGAGCAGGTCCTGCGCCCAGCGTTCCTTCTGGGCGATGGTGCCCTTCGAGAGGATCGCCGCCGAAGTGAGGCCGGTCGAGACACCGAGCGCCGTGACCATGCCGGGGCAAACCCGGCAGAGTTCGATGATCGGGATGAGGGTCAGCGAAGCTGATCCACCGTCGCCCTTGCGGGACGGCTTCTCCGGCGGGTTCTCTCCCGCTTCGAGCGCGGCGGCGACCTCCTTCTCGAACGCGATCTGCTTGGCGAAACGGTCACGGGCTGCGGCGTCCATGCCGAAGTCGCGGAACAGCTTGCGCAGGACCTCGTACGGCGGCGTGTCGCCGTGCTCGAACTCCTCGATCCGGGGCCGGATCTCCTTGTCGATGAACTGGCGGACGGCGGTGCGCACCATCTCCTGCTCGTCGGTCCACTGGAACACCGGCAACCTCCTGGCGAACGTCGGCCGCTAGTCGGCCGACCGGTCGGTGGGCCCCCCAAACTACCTAACTTGACCGCACGGTCAAGTTTTGCCGCGTATCGGTGTCAGGCGGACTTCCCCGCCCACTCCAGCGCAGCCAGCACGAGAGTCTCCACACCGGTACGGATCGTCGGATCCTGCACCGGCGCGAACTTCGGCGAATGGTTGTACGGGACCTCCTCTGCGAGGCGGTTCGCGGCGAAGGCCTGCAACCAGTGATCCGCGTCGTGACCACCGACGAACCAGAACACCGACGGGCAACCGGCAGCCGTCGCGAATGCCCCGAAGTCCTCGCTGCCGAGGGCCTGTGGGCCTTCCATGCAACGCCCCTCCCCGAAGTGCTCCGTGAAAACGGCAGAGACGCGCGCCGTCGCCTCCGGGTCGTTCACCAGCGCCGGGAACGCGTGGATCGTCTCGATGTCGGGGTCACGTGGGGAGCCGCAGGAGTGCGACTCGCCGTGGGCGATCCGCTCGATCGACGCGAGCACGTCCTGGCGGACCCGCTCCGAGAAGGTACGGATGTTGATCCCGAGTTCGGCGCGGTCGGAGATCACGTTCTCCTTCGTCCCCACCCGGACAGTCCCGACCGTGACCACCGCCAGATCCGCTGCCGCCTTCTCACGGGAGGTGATCGTCTGGAGCTTCATGATCGTCGAGGCCGCGAGGATCGCCGGATCGACGGTCATCTCGGGCGTGGAGCCGTGCCCGCCTCGGCCGTGAAGCGTGAGTTTCACCGAGTCGGTCGCCGCCATCGTCGGCCCGCCCCGATAGAGGATCCAGCCAGCCGGGGCCGGTGCGAGGTGTTGGCCGAGACAGACGTCGGGTTTGCCGAAGCGTTCGAAGAGTCCGTCGGCGATCATCGCGTCGGCCCCCTCGGCGAGTTCCTCGGCCGGCTGGACGACGAACATCAACCGACCGGACCACGAGTCACGGTCCTCTGCGAGGACCGCCGCGGCACCGATCAACCAGGTGACGTGCATGTCGTGGCCGCACGCGTGGGTGACCCCGACCGTTGCACCATCGGGGTCGACGCCGGTCTGGGTCGACGCGTACGGGAGCCCCGTCTCCTCGGTCACCGGCAACGCGTCCATGTCGGCCCGGATCAACAGGGTCGGTCCGGGGCCGTTGTCGAGCACGGCCACGACTCCGGTGCGGCCGACGCCCTCGGTCACCTCGTAACCGAGGTCCCGGAGGCGCTGCGCTGCGATGCCAGCCGTGCGCTCCTCCTGGAAGGACAGCTCCGGGTGTTGGTGGAGGTCCTCGTAGAGCGCTGCCAGATCCTCCAGTAGAGGCGCGACCTGGTCGGCAAGCACCGCGTTCTTCACGTTCGACTCCCCTCGTCGTCGTAGTCGACGTGACGATAGGTCAGCCGGTGGGCGGAGGCGTCGGTAGTGGACAGCGGCCGTTGGGAGCCATCCCGCTCGTCTACCTAGGGTTGGCTCATGCGCAACCCGAAGGATTTCTTCCGTCCCCTCGCCGCCGGTGCACCCGAACCGCTGCGGGAGATCCCGTTCCGGCCGTCGCGGATGATCCACTTCTTCGACCC
>JAGQSN010000226.1 GCA_020439555.1 Acidimicrobiales bacterium
AGACGGCGATGAACCACAGCGGGCTGAGGATGAGGCGGACCGAACGGCTCACCCCGTCGATGTCCCAGAGTGCCACCGCGACGGAGCCGATCAGCCACCAGACGAACGCGAGGGCGAACGCGGGCCTCGCCAGCTGACCGGCCCGGTTCCAGGCGAAACCGATCGTGTGCCGGAAGCGGCCCTTCGCCTCCGCGGCCTCCCACGCTTCGGAGTGGGCGAAACCGCCGACGAAGAAGAACAGCGGCATGACCTGAAGGAGCCACGTCGCGATGAACAGGCCCCGGGTGAAACCGATCGGGTTCGAGGCGTGCGGGCCGTCCGGGCGCCAGATGATGATGGTGAACACCCAGTGCCACGCCACGACGACGATCAGGCTGAACGCACGGACGAAGTCGATGAAGTGGTCGCGACCTCCGACGGTCCCCGTCGAAGATGGAGCCGGGGCGAGGGTCGTCGTCGCGCCGACCGGGTCCGTTCCGGCCGGGTCGGTTCCGGGCTGGTCGCTGATACCGTCGCCGCCCATGGGCTCCGCACGGTCCTGGTGGCCCATCTGGGTGATCGTAACTGCGCTCGCGGTGGTCAACGTGGCCTCCAACGAGTGGGTGCCGAGGGCCGGGTACGTGCCGTTCGCGGTCGCCGCTGCTGTGTTGGTGATCGGAGCGGGGGTGCTGCTGGACGGCTTGGATCTCGAGGCGTTCGGATTCGGTCGTCGCCAACTCGGCAAGGGCCTGCGCTGGGGTGGAACGGTCGGTGGGGTGGTAGCGGTCGTCATGCTCGTCGGCGTTGCGGTTCCTTCGACGCGGGAACTGTTCGAGGACCGTCGGGTCGAGTCGATGACGTTCCCCGGCGTGCTCTACGCGGCCTTCGTCCGAGTGCCGTTCGGAACGGTCCTGCTCGAAGAGGTTGCGTTCCGTGCGGTGCTGCCGGAGATGCTCGCCCAACGGGTGAGCCGCCGGGTGGCGATCGGTTCCGCGGCCGTGCTGTTCGGGCTCTGGCACGTCCTGCCGTCACTGGGCATTGCAACCGTGAATCCGGTGGCCTCGGACACGATCGGAGGACTGCCCGACTGGGTCGTCGTGTGTGGATCGGTGCTCTCGACGGCGTTGGTGGGCGTCTGGTTCTCGTTCCTGCGGGAGCGTTCGGGGAGCATCATCGCTCCGATGCTCGCCCATTGGTCCTCCAACGCGTTGGGCTACCTGTTCGCGTACGCGGTCATCAGTCGTTGACCGGGGGCTGTTTCGTAGGCCGGTGGGCGGACGCCAGGTCCGGATGGATGGTGGAACAGGTGCCGCGCCGTGCGAGAATGGCTCCGTGCCCGCCTCCGATCCCGTCGTCGGTCCGGACCTCGGCTCAGAGGACCCGTCGGTCACGGCGGACGACTCGCCGAAGGAGGCGTGCGGCGTATTCGGCGTGTACGCGCCGGGCCAACCCGTCGCCCACCTGACCTACCTCGGCCTCTACGCGCTCCAGCACCGTGGCCAGGAATCGGCAGGCATGGCCGTCAGCGACGGCGAACAGGTAATGGTCGTCAAGGACATGGGCCTCGTGTCCCACGTGTTCGACGAACGCACACTCGCCCCGCTCACCGGCCACCTCGCCATCGGCCACACCCGCTACTCCACGACCGGGTCGAGCACGTGGCGCAACGCCCAGCCGGTCTACCGCGGCGTTCGGGACACGCAGTTCGCCCTCGGCCACAACGGCAACCTCGTCAACACAGCGGAGCTCGCCGAGGACGCGGGCATGCTCCCGGGCACGGTCGCTTCCGACAGCGACCTGATCGCGGAGCTACTGGCCGTCGAACTGGACGCTCCGGACGGCGCAGCCGCCAGGACCCTCGATGAGGCCGTGCAGCGTGTGCTGCCGCGCCTTCGGGGCGCGTTCTCGCTCGTGTTCATGGACGAGGACCGGGTCATCGGGGTGCGCGACCCGAACGGTTTCCGACCGTTGTGCCTCGGTCGGCTCGACGGAGGCGGTTGGGTCCTCGCGTCGGAGAGTCCGGCACTGGATGTCGTCGGTGCTCACTTCGTGCGGGAGGTCGACCCGGGCGAGATGGTCGTCATCGACGAGAACGGTGTCGAGTCTTCGATGCCGTTCCCGCCGGACCGGCTCGACCCGAAGCTGTGCATCTTCGAGTTCGTCTACTTCGCCCGGCCCGACACGCGCCTGTACGGGCGCAGCGTCCACCACGCCCGGGTTCGGCAGGGCGAACTGCTCGCGGAGCAGGCACCGGTCGAGGCGGACATGGTGATGGGCGTGCCCGAGTCCGGTATCCCGGCCGCGGAGGGCTTCGCCCGTGCCAGCGGCATCCCCTACGGCCAGGGCCTGGTCAAGAACCGCTACATCGGCCGCACCTTCATCGCCCCCAGCCAGGAGCTGCGGGCCCAGGGCGTGCGGATGAAGCTCAACCCGCTGAAGGAGAACCTCCAGGGCAAGCGGG
>JAGQSN010000227.1 GCA_020439555.1 Acidimicrobiales bacterium
CCCATGATCCCGCCCTGGCTGATGCCGTAGTAGACGAGGTCGTCGTCGATGAGCGGTCGGCCGCCGTCCTGGAACGCAGGGTTGGAGGCGAACCCGTCCGGGGCGACGAGCAGGCGGCCGAGGAACAGGGTGTTCAGGTGGCCCTGCTGGAGGCGGTCGGCGAGAGTGTTGAACGTCGAGATGTTCTTGAGGATGTTGATGACGTTCGGTACGTCCTCCTCCGCCATGCCGATCAGGTCGGTCCCACAGAAGGCCCGGTTGTCCTGCACCGCGACGCGTCTCGGCGCGTAGATCTGACCGGCGGTGCCGAGCAGACCGTGACCGTAGATCCCGACCCCGGCCGGGTCATCCGCGGAGGCCGTGGCCGGGATGATGCACCGGAAGTTCGCCGTGTACGTGCCGGTGTACTGGGGGAGACCGTCGGGGCCGAGTTGGAACTCGCTGCCGGGCTGACCCGTTCCCGTCAGGTACATGGGTACGTCGTAGGTCCCGCGGATTTCCCTGGCGATGCCCTCGGTGGTCGACGGCTGGTCGTAGTCGACGGTGAAGGACGGAGCGTGGCCTCCGAGCCGGGCGAACGCGTCGTCGCGGATGTGCAGCATGCGACCGGACAGGGCCTGCGTGCTGGCGATGGTGAAGTCCCAGGCGAACTGGAGGTTGCCCCTCGCGACGCCGGCCGCGGCCAGGTCGCCGAACACCCGCTCCATCTGCGGTCGACGGTCCTCGATGTTCACGTCGGCGGTCCGAACGAGGTCGCGGTAGGCCGCGAAGGCGGCGGTCGGCTGGACCGCCGTTCCGTCCGAGCGGACCAGTCCACGGACCCCGACGACGATCCGGTGACCTTCTCGGAGTGCCTGCGTGGGCCTGATGAAGAGGATCGGAACGGTTCCCGGTTCGGCGTAGCTGTCGAGCTCGACCCAGTGGGCGAGCCGTTCTCCGGTGGTCGCGTCCAGGAGGACGACGGGCGAGTCGCTGTCGAGCGAACGGGCCGGGTCGGTGACGGGAGCAGCACCGGAGCGCACGAGGTCCACGTCTGGTACCTGCAGCAGCATCGCCGCCGACGGGCTGAAACCGTCGAGTTCGTTCCAATGTGTCGGGTCGACCGGTACGCCGGCTGTGTTGGACGGCATCGAAGCCGGGTCGATGGAGACTCGCAGTCCGGTGGGCGTGGACGGGTCCCGCCGAGTGAACCGATTGCTCGGGAAGGGCAGGTGGCATCCGGACGCGATCGGGTCACAAATTCCGGAGTCGGGAACCACGAGGTCGCTCACCGCTGTGTAGGCGAACGCGGGGGTGAGCGCCGAGTCGATCCCCGCGACGGTCTCGGTGCCCGTGATCACGACGGGGGTGCTCAGCGCCCGCGTCATCGCCGGACCGCTCCAGCGCCCGGTCTTGTCGGCGCGTCGGAAGTTGATCCTGTACTCGCCGGGTGAGAGCCCCTCGATGACGTAGGTCCCGTCCGGGCCGGTGGATGCCCCGGCTCCGGCGACCCACGTGTCGATGGGGGACCATGCGGTCACGCTCACACCGCTGAGGGCACGACCTTCCTGGTCCGTGACCGTTCCCGTGATCGTCGCCGCTGCTGCGAGTGCGACGTCGATGTCGTCGGTCGTCCCGGGCGCGACCGGGGTGACCGCATCGTGCCAGACGACCTTCAGTCCGAGGCCGGCGGGCGGGACGACGGCGATGCGGTAGGGCAGTTCCGCCAGTCCGTCGAGGACGTACCGCCCGTCGGTGTCCGTCGTCGTCCGCGCTCGTCCGAGCCACAGGTCCCCGGGACCGAACCCCCAGACGGTCGCTCCGGCCACGGGTGAACCGCCGGGACCGCGCACGTGGCCGGCGATGGCCGCACCCGCTTCGATGGTGACGTCCTGAGCCGCGAACTGCTCACCCGCCGTCAACTCGATCGGATCGGCCTCGGCGTAGGTCGAGCCGTTCAGGTACCAGACGGTTCGTCCGCCCGGAACCTCGAAGCGGATCCGGTATGTGCCCGGAGGTACTTCGACTTCGTAACGCCCGTCGATGCCGGTCACCGTCGAGGTCGCGGGATCGAACCCCGTGGAATGGACGAGAACGTCGACACCGCTCAACGGGTTGCCACCCGTGTCGCGAACGATCCCCGTGATCGTCGCGGTGGATACGGCGGGTGTCGCCGTGGCGGGTGCCGCGAGTTGGGTCAGCAACAGGCCCAGAGCGACGGCGAGCACGAGCAGGGGGCTGCGTCGGGTACGTGTCATCTGTCTTCCCTCTCCGACTGCTCGGGGGCGGCGTCGGTGGCGGGGAACGGTAGCGACACACGGCGACGAATGCCCGCGCTCTCGTGACGAAGTTCACATGAGGCGAAAACAGGCACATCTTTCGGAAATCTGGCAAGCTCTCGTGTCACCGCCGACGACATGAGGTCGTCGACCACAGAGGGGGACGTGATGAAACGTCGTCGTTGGATCGCCGGTGCTGCGGCGATTCTGCTTGCACTGTCGGGATGCGAGATCAGTTCGATCACTTCGCCGACGGATGGAGCGATCGTCGATGCACCGTCGACGACGGTCACCGGCAAGCTCCGTGAGATGCCGATGGGCGGTGTGCTGACCGTCAACGGGGTCGTGACGCCGGTGAACCCGGATCGGACGTGGTCGGTCGACCTGCCGTTGGGGCCGGCGGGAACCGTGCACACCATCGAGGCGATCTACACGCCACCCGACGGTGGCACTCCCGACAAGTCGTACTCGACGGTCGTCGCCGGGCCCAGCATCGATGTCGGCGAGATGTCACCGGACGGGGTCGGCATGCGTTTCACCAACACCGGGCTGAACAGCCTCGGGCCGGTGATCAACGATCTCGCCGCCGGTTCCTTCGACATCAGCTCGCTGATCCTCGCCCAGCACCCGTTGGTGTACCAGGAGAACGCCTTCCTCACATTCGACATCACCGGCAACGCCTACGAGGCCGGTATGGGCGGGGTGAACCTGGTGGCCAACAGCACCACGACGGGCATGAGCACCCAGATCACGATCAACGACCTCTACATCGGTCTCGACCTGTTGATCGACGACGGGCTGCTGATCCACAACACCTGCAAGCTCGAGGTCTCGATCCCGCAGACGACCATCAACGCCAAGTTCGACCTGCAACCGGCCGCCGGTGACGAGTCGCACGTGGACGTGAACCTGATCGGTACCCCCTCGGTCGTCACCTCGGGCGTCAACTACGAGTTCCTCGGTGGGATCTGCGACGGAGACACGTTCCTCATCGGCGACATCGTCAACGCCGTGGCAGGACCACAGATCTCCTCGATGATCGGTGACGGCTTCTCGAGCCAGCTCGGCGACCCCGACGGTTCGGGTCCTGCCGACTCGCCGATCGCCGATGCGATCGAGACGTCGCTCGCACAGATCTCGATCGCCGGTTCGGTCGGCAGCGCCGTGAACGCCCACTTGAAGGCGCCCTTCACCCAGATCACCGAAGGTGCGACGGCCGTCGACCTGCGGGCGGACGCCGACTTCTACGCCACGATCGGCAACAACCCCGGCGACTGCCCGGCTGTCCCGCGTCACCCGACGCTGCCGCAGACCTTCGACGTGCCGGGTGCATACCCGACGTTGGGGGACACGACGCCCGACGGTGACCCTTACGGCCTCGGCCTGGTGATCTCGTCGTCGACCTTCAACCAGCTCCTCGGGGCGATGACCGAGTGCGGCCTCCTGAACAAGGACATCACCGAGATCGACCTCGGCGGGACGACGTACCCGGTCACCTCCACGGTGCTCAGCTTCCTGGTGCCGCAGTTCGCCACCCTCCCGGCCAACACGCCGATGAAGATCCGGATCACGCCGAAGGTCGCGCCGTTCCTGGACGGAGAAGCGGGACCGAACGGTGAACCCGCGCAGCTGCGACTGGCCGGCTTGTGGGTCGAGTTCGTTCAGCCCACCCAGGTCGGGGACATGCCGTGGTTGCGCCTGTTGGTCGGCTCCTCGCTCGGGTTCGACCTCGGCTACGACGCCAACGCCGGAGTCCTCGCCCCCACCATCACGCCCGGGCCGGCATCGACCGTCACGGCAAAGGTGATCGACAATGCGATCGGTGCGAACGCCTCGAACCTCGAGACGATCTTCCCGTCCCTGTTCCCGAACTTCGTCTCGGGCCTCAGCTCGTCGTTCGCGGCATTCCCGTTGCCGAGCTTCATGGGCCTCAACGTCGACGTCGTCGACATGGTGCGTCAGGGCAATTACTACGTCCTCTACGCAAACCTGACCCAGCAGCCCCAGACGCGGATCTCGAACGTCCAGGTGACCGACACCAGCATGCTCAACGGTGTCTACGACTCGGTGTTCAACGTCCACGAGTGGCGTCACAAGCTGAAGTCGACCTCCACGTCCAAGGGCGTGAAGGTCGCACTGCGCGGCATGATCGGCGCGGACGCCTGCTGCACCGTCGACGACGCACGACGCGACGCCCCGGTCGGCTACAGGGTGACCTTCGACGTGATCCCCGAGAACGGTGACACCTGGAAGATCGACCTCGCCCAGAGCATCAAGGGCGCCCACACGCTCATCGACGAACAGGGCGGCAGTGCCTGGACCTCGATCAGCACGCTCAACATCCGGGCGAAGGTCGGCAACGGTGCATGGCAGAACTTCAACATCACGCCGTCGTCGACGGGTGTGAACACCGGAAGCGGTGCCTACGTGCCCTTCACCGGATCGAGCAGCGCGGTCCTGACCGGTACGACCGCCCAGACGATCACCGTCGAGGTTTCCTTCGACGTCACGGCCTACTCGAACTCCAACCTCGCCTTCCCGGCGGTGGCAGGGGACGAGGCAGCGATCCGCTTCGGGGCCAACGACTCGATCGCCAACGGCTTCACCGCCGGTGAGTACCCGGGAGTAGGGAACCGCAACATCGGCGAGGACGGCCTGTTCGGCACGATCGCCCTGAGCACCATCTGACCTCGTCCAACCTCTGAGGTCACCGATGTGACCCCGTCGACAGCGCCGTCGACGGGGTCACATCCGTTTTCACCGCCGGTTGGTTCGCATTCGGTCGGGCCCGGCGGCGAGACGGTGTTCGCCCAGGTCAGAGTCAGTGGGGCGGCGGCACCGCAGGATCCTGGCGAGAGCGGAGTGGGCACAACGTGGGCACAACCGCCACGGGCCGGTCTCGATCATCGGAAGCGGACGCGCCCGCAGGGTGCTCGTCGTACGATTGGGGCATGAGAGCGATGCGAGGCCGATTGGATGAGAGGCGTCAGGAGATCCTCGACGTCGTCCGCCGGCATCGCGGTCGCTCGGTGGCCGTGTTCGGCTCTGTCGCTCGCGGGGACGAGACCGCCGGGAGCGATGTGGACCTCCTCGTCGACTTCGAGGACGACAGCTCCCTGTTCGATCTCCTCCATCTGCAAGATGAGCTGAGCGCTCTGCTCGGTTGCCCGGTCGACGTGGTGTCGGCCCGTGCGCTCAAGCCACGCGATGAGCACATCAGGGCCGAGGCCATCCCCCTGTGACCCGGGAGACGAGCTGCGGCTCGCCGACATCGTCGACGCGTGCTGCGAGATGTCGGAGGTGGTGGCCGTCGGCCGAGAAGACTTCCTGGCCGACAGGATCCGAGTCCGTGCCGCCGAGCGGCTTCTCGAGGTCATCGGCGAGGCGGCGAACGCGCTCGGCGGCGAGACCACCGACAAGCACCCCGAGGTGAGCTGGCGGGACATCACCCGCCTGCGCATCGTCTTGGCCCACCACTACCAGCGCGTGGACCCGGAGCAGGTCTGGAACATCGCCGTGGTTGAGGTGCCCGCGTTGCTGGCGGCCATCTCCCCGGACTTCGGACCGCCGTCGATGGCCGGGCCAGTGCTCGGTGTTCCGGGTGGGCCCGGCGGCCTGAGCCCGGTTCGCAGGCCGCTGGTAGCGGCCACGGAGAGCGCTGGGCGGCTGTTCAGATGTCGAGGCTGGTGTTCCGGACGTTGGCCAGGTTCAGCCCGAAGTCGCTCGGGTCGAAGGCTGCCGGGTCGAAGCCCAGACCGACGTAGTCGAGCCGTGCATCGGACGCCCCCGCACGACCACCGAGCGACTCCAGGAGGTCCTAGTAGCCCCACGGCCCACCGCAGTCTTCGGGCGGGCACGCTCTGCGGCCACCGATGCAGTCAGGAACGGCCGTGCCCGGCTCCACAGCGCCGACCTTCTCGACGGTGACCTTGTGGCGCCAGTCGTCGCCGAAGTCATAGGTGTAGTGGAACGAGGCGCCGTCGCCGGCGACGGCGTCGATGCGAGTGGTGCGCTCATCGTTCCTTGGCGGCCCGAGGTCCCAGTCCGGGTCAGGGATCCCGTAGCGGGCGCGGCTGATCTCGAACTCGTGGAGGTGGCAGTTCCACCACCCGAACGCGGCCTGGATGACCTCGTGCAGCTCGGCGAGGGTCATCGAGCCGTCCACGAGGATCCGCCGCCAGATCGGCGGCTTGGTGTTGAGCAGGGTGACCTTGAGCTGGAACACCGATGGAGCACCGCTCGGCGAGTCAACGCCTTCGATCACGGGGCTCACGGCACCTCTGGGCTTGCCCGGAGCAGACGACGTGGCCGCGGGAAGGACCGTCCCGGGAAACGGGATCAGCTCGGCCAAGCTGTCGGCGCTCGTTGCGAGGTCCCCGACGAGCGCGGCGAGTGCCTGGTCGGGGAAGCCATCGCCCGAGCGCAGGGGACCGACCGGGGTACCCGCCATCCGCAGCGACAGCGCGGTGAGGTCACCGTCGAACCAGTGCTCGCCCAAGAACGCGAACTCGGTCATCACCCCGACCACGCTGCGATCGTTGGTGGGCGAGACGCGTACCTCGGACATGGCCTCCCGCTCGGCTTCGATCACCGCCGGGTCGAGGCCGTGTAGAGCGAGGATGCGCGCGATCTCCTCGGGGAGCCGGTCGAGCAACCTCCCCGCTGGAGCGAGTGGCAGGAACACCGGCAGGAACGTGCGGGCGTTGACCGCCAGGGCCACCTGGGGCTTCCAGAGCAGCGCCGTGGCGAACCAGTCGCCCAGCACCCCGGTCGACACGTCGTCGTCGCCGGCAGCCGAGCCCTTCGCTCGATCCCGAAGCTTCTTCGTCCCACGCACCACGAGCATCCCGGGAGTCTCCCAGGCGCGAGGGGGCGTTCTGCCAGGCTCGGCGTGGCGACCGACGCCTGGTGAGGCCCGGTTGAAGTGGCAGAGGAGGACCAGGACCAGCCGTGACCTCGATGGGTGGCCCTTCGGCCAGAGCCTACGGCCTCGTGAATCATGGCCTCCGCCCGCTGACGATCGGCGCCGTCATCGTCGCCAGTATGGACCCAGGGCTGTCGCGGGTATGGGCACAAGTGGGCACAACTTGGGCACAAACGTGGCGTTACGGGCGGGGTCGGGGTGGTACCCGGTGGTACTCGCCGGGTGGCACGATCAGGCCCTGGGAACGACGAAACCCCTGGTCAGTCTGCCGTTTCCGGCGCTCACCAGGGGCTTCGCTTCTGGC
>JAGQSN010000228.1 GCA_020439555.1 Acidimicrobiales bacterium
CCACGACGACCTGCTCGACTTCCACACCCTCCTGCAACGCGACGACTGGATGGACGCTCTTCATCGCCCGTCATCGCACTGAGTCCGATCGCGGGCCCTCGGACCCGAACAGGACGCTAGGATGCCCTCTGTGGACGCCATCTGGTTCGCCTCACCCCTCGCCCTGCTGATCGGGGCGTTCGCGATCGTGATGATCGCCGTGCGGATCAACCAGGCCAACGGCGACCTGTCGAGAGCTGGGCGAAGCACCCGCAGGCTGGAAGATGCGCTCATACCGGTGAGGCTGGAGACCCGCCGGGCTCGATCATCGGTCGATCACCTGCGTCGCAAGTAGGTTTCACCCGTGATCAACATGCCGGGTGGCCCAGAGATCGCGGTGATTCTCCTCGTCGCGCTCATCGTGCTCGGGCCGCAGCAGCTACCGAAGGCGATGAGGACACTCGGAAACGCCATGGCGGAGATCAGGAAGATCTCGAGCGGTTTCCAGGCGGAAATGCGAAACGCGATGAACTCCATCGAGACGCAGGCGGAAGAGGTCGTGCAGCCGGCCAGCCCGGCCGCTCCAGACGCCACCGAGATCGTGGCGAAGAACCCGGCCGAACAACCACCGACATCTGCCAGCCAGTCCTCGGCCGATTCGGCCCAGCCTCCTGCGGCGAACCCCCCGACAGCCATAGATCCTGCCGATCGGGCAGCCGGGTGACACCAGAGTCGTCGTGACCGCCAGCACCGCAGAATCAAGGCCCGACCGTGACTCGTCGATGCCCCTCCTCGAACACCTCGTGGAGTTGCGCAGCCGACTGATCAAGTGCGCCTACGCGATCGCGGCCGGTGCCGTCATCGGGTGGATCGTCTACCTGCCGGTCGTCGACTTCCTCCGCAAGCCGTTGAACCGACTCTCCAACGATCCGAACGTGTCGGACGCGTTTCTCTCCTTCGAGCCGCTCGAACAGTTCATGCTTCGCGTGAAGATGTCCGGTTACCTCGGACTGACACTCGCGATGCCGATCGTGCTGTACCAGCTCTGGAAGTTCGTCTCGCCGGGGCTCTACAAGAACGAGCGGAAGTACGCGCTCTCGTTCGTCGCCTCGGCGACGCTCCTGTTCGCTCTCGGGGCAGCGATCGCCTACTACACGTTGCCGGCCGCATTGGACTTCCTGACTGGTGTCGGCGGCAGCAAGGTCCAGTACCAGTACACGGCCGAGTCCTACTTGATGCTGATCGTGTACATGATGATCGCGTTCGGTATCGGATTTCAGTTCCCGATCCTGTTGGTGTTCCTACAACTCGTCGGGGTCGTAAAGCCGAAGCAGTTGTCGCAGTTCCGGCGTTTCGCCGTCGTGATCATCTTCGTGATCGCCGCGATCATCACGCCGTCGGCCGACCCGATCAGCCTCTTCGCGCTGAGTATCCCGATGGTCGTCTTCTACGAGGTCTCGATCCTCGTCGGCAGGATCGTCTACCGGCGACGTGCCGACGACGAGGACAGCGTCGCCGAAGAGGCCGGTACCGCGACCTGACCCCGATGGCCCCGGCGCCGTTCACCCTCGATCGCTTCCAGCGGGAGGCGATCGCCGCGATCGACGCAGGGCGGAACGTCCTCGTCGCCGCGCCGACCGGTGCGGGCAAGACCGTCGTGGCCGAACACGCGGTCGCCCGTGCACTGGCCGGTGGTCGGCGCGCCTTCTACACGACACCTATCAAGGCTCTCTCCAACCAGAAGTTCTCTGACCTCGTCGAACTCCACGGAGCCGATCAGGTTGGGCTCCTGACCGGTGACAACGCGATTCGGCCCGATGCACCCGTCGTCGTGATGACGACGGAGGTCCTCCGCAACATGATCTACGCGTCGTCGCCGGCGCTCGAGACCCTCGACTGGGTGATCCTCGACGAGGTCCACTACCTCCAGGATCAGTACAGGGGGCCGGTGTGGGAGGAGGTGATCGTCCACGCACCTGCCCGGATCAAGTTCGTGTGTCTCTCAGCGACCGTCTCGAACGCAGAGGAGCTGTCGGCCTGGATCGAGGCTGCCCGGGGGCGGACCGAGACCGTCGTCGAGACAGAAAGACCCGTCGAACTCGTCAACCACTACCTCGTCTTCGACCGTGTCGCCGGCGAGTTGGTCCAAGTGGAGACACTCGTCGGGGGTCGGCCGAACCCCGACGGTGACCGGTTCGACTCCCCGGTGCCATCGGGGCCCCGCCACCTGAGGCATCGTGGCCGGTCCAGGCAGCGATACGGGACCCCAAGACGCTCCGACGTGGTGGAACACCTCAGGGGCGCGGACCTGCTTCCCGCGATCGTGTTCATCTTCAGCCGGGCAGGTTGCGACGACGCAGTGAACGCCGTCGTCAACGACGGGTTCCGACTCACGAGTTCGGACGAGCGGCGCCGGATCCGCAAGGTGGCAGAGGAGCACGTCGAGCACCTATCCGACGCCGACCTCGCCGTGCTCGGCTACGGGCGGTGGCTCGCCGCCCTGGAAGCGGGAATCGCGGCACACCATGCCGGCATGGTGCCGCCGTTCAAGGAGGCGGTGGAGGACTGCTTCGTGCAGGGGCTGGTGAAGGTCGTCTTCGCCACCGAGACCCTCGCACTCGGCATCAACATGCCTGCCCGATCTGTCGTGATCGAAGCCCTGTCCAAGTTCACGGGTGAGAGCCACGAGGACCTCACACCCTCCCAGTACACGCAGCTGACAGGACGGGCGGGACGTCGTGGTCTCGATCCTGTCGGACATGCGATCGTGCTCTGGTCGCCCTGGAACGGATTCGACAAGGTCGCGGCCCTGGCAGCGAGCCGGGAGTACGTGTTGCGCTCGGCGTTTCGACCGACACCGAACATGGTGGTGAACCTCGTTCGTCGACACGACCGTGACGAGGCACACGAGCTTCTCGGCCGGTCCTTCGCCCAGTTCCAGTCCGACCGGAGCGTCGGTCGGCTGGCACACCGCCGATCGCGGCTCAATGCACGCCTGGTGGCAGCATCCGGCGAGGCGACCTGCGAGCGTGGGGACGTGGAGGAGCTCCGCGCTCTGCGGCGCGAGGAACGAAGCGCCGAACGGCTCAGGAGACAGGAACGCCGCGCCGGTGTCGAGGAGGCGATCGCCGGCCTGTCGCCGGGCGACGTGCTACGCCTCGGGGGACATCGCCTCGGGGTGTTGTCGGTCGCACACCGCAAGGGGGGAGTGCGCCTCAAGGTCGTGGACCCGGAGGCCAATGTCGTGACCCTCGACCCCGACGACTTCGACGACGCCCCGTTCGCAGCCGGATCCGTGCGTCTGCCGGAGCCGTACGACCCGCGGAACAGGATCGTCCAACGCCGACTCGCGTCGGCGGTCAGGAAGGCCGAACTCCGTCACCGTCCGACCGGTCCGGCGCGCCAGCCTGCCGAGCGGCCACTGGAGGTGGCTTCCTCGAAGGCCGCAGACCATCCGGTCGCGTCCTGTCCTGACCTCGAACGCCATCTAGCGGCAGCGGCAGAACGTGATCGGTTGCGGGGCCGTCTCGAGGACATCGACCGTCGAATGGCGGAGCGGACGTCCTCGCTTCGGCGTCAGTTCGACCTGCTCGTGGATCTCCTCGAACGCCGTGGCTTCGTCGACGGCTGGTCGCTGACGGACCGGGGCGAGGTCCTGGCGAAGATCTTCCACGAGGACGACCTCCTTTGCGCGACGGTCCTCTGCGACGGAGTGTTCGACGGCCTCGATCCAGCGCGTCTCGCCGGTCTCGTATCCTGTCTGACCTACGAACATCGTTCGAAGGAACCGCCACCGCCACCGTGGTATCCCGACAAGGACATGCGGGACCGAGTGTCGCTGGTGATGGCGACCGCCCGTGAGCTGAACTCCGATCTCCTGGCGTCTCGTCTGCCGGTCGCTCCGGAGCCGGATCCGACGTTCCTTTCTCTTGCCTACGGCTGGGCGTCCGGTGGGAGCCTCGACGTCGTCATCGCCGACGAACAGCTCACGGGAGGCGACTTCGTCCGGAACATCAAGACGCTCATCGACCTGTTGCGTCAGATCGCGACCGTCGCTCCGTCGCCTGACACCCGAAGAAGCGCTTCCGATGCCGCCGACGCGTTGTTGCACGGTGTCGTGGCCGTTTCCTCGGAATTGGGACCGGCGTCGCCGGAGGCCCGATGACGATCGAGAAGGGCCGGCCGTGGGGCGCTCCGGGCCGACTGTCAGGTGACGGGACCGTGGCACGCACGGACAGCGAGGCCAGAAGGATCCTGGAGGAGGCGTACCGGGCGAAGGTCGATCCCCCGCAGATCGGCATTCTCGGCGGCGATCTGGGTCGAACGGTCGGTGCCAGGGCGGACGAATCGAGGCTCCGTTCCGACGACGCCGTCGAACTCCCCATGGACCTGGGCGAGGTGCTCGTGGATGGGAGGATGCACCGCTTCGTGGCCCACCTCGTCGCACGTCGGTCGTGGTGGTTCGGACCGGTCGTCGCCGCTATGAACGCTCAGTGGATCGGGCGTTGGGACGTCGCTCCCAAGTCACATCCGAACGACGGACTGCTCGACGTGCTCGACGGCAACCCCTCGGTCGACGACAGGCTGAAGGCCCGGGGGCGGCTCCGAACCGGCACGCACGTTCCGCACCCGGCGATCAGGGTTCGGCGTGTCGAAGCCGTGCAGTTCACCTTCGAACGACCGATGAAGATCTGGCTCGACGGTGAGTTGATCGGAACGGCAACCGATCTGTCCGTCCGCGTCCGGCCGGACGCTTGGAGCGCCGTCGTCTGAGGGGGACGATGATGTTTCGGGGTGACCGCTAGGTTCGGATCGATGCGTGCATGGATCCTCGAGCAGTCCCCGGGTAGTTACAGGCTCGGAGAGATCCCCGACCCTCCCGTGGGTCCGGACGATGTCAGGGTCCGCCCGGTTGCCTCGGCGCTGAACCACATGGACCTGTGGGTCACGCGTGGGAGGCCGAAGCCGCACCTGCCTCACGTGCCCGGATGCGACGTCGCAGGGGTCGTCGAGTCGGTCGGATCGTCGGTCACGAACGTCGCCGTCGGCGACGAGGTGGTCGTGAACCCGGCGGTCTCGCCGGTCGAGATGGTCATCGCCCACGGCGATGATGCTCCGATGTACCCAGGCTTCCAGATCGTCGGCGAACAACGGTGGGGCGGTCACGCCGAACTGCTCACGGTCCCGGCCCGCAACGTCGTGGCTCGACCGTCGGGAAGGACGTGGGCAGAGTGCGCCGCGTTCCCGCTCGCCACGCTCACGGCCTACAGGATGCTCCGACGGGCACGCCTCACGGCGGGCGAGAGGGTTCTCGTCGTCGGTGTCGGCGGTGGCGTGTCCATGGCCGCCCTGGCGCTCGCCAAGGTGATGGGCGCAGAGGTTTTCGTGACATCCCGCGACCCCGACAAGGGGCGTCGAGCGGTCGAGGCCGGAGCGACAGCCTCCTTCGACTCGGAGGAGGACTGGCCGGTCCGTTGCGAGGTAGTCATCGAGTCCGTCGGCCCAGCGACGTGGGAGAGGTCGTTGCGAGCGCTCGCGCCCGGAGGTCGCCTCGTCGTTTGTGGCGGCACATCCGGGCCGACCGTGGAGGTCAACCTTCCGAAGCTGTTCTTCAAACAACACGAGATCATCGGATCGACCATGGGTGGCTACGGTGAGTTCGCGGACGTGGTCCGCCTCGTCGAGCAGGGGCTGCCCGTCGCCGTGGACGCCGAGTTCGAGATCGGGCGCTACCCCGAAGCCCTCGAAAGACTGGAAACCGGGTCACAGATGGGAAAGATCGTGCTCAACCACGAGGACGAGGAGCGGCCGGCATGAGTGGCCTCGAAGATCTGAAGCAGCGGATCGACGCCATCGTCGACGGTCACGCAGCGGACCTGATGGACGCTTCGCGCCGCATCCACGGCGAACCCGAACTCGGCTACGAGGAACGTCACGCGCACGACCTTCTGACCTCGTTGCTGGAGCGGGCTGGTCTGGACGTGACGCGTCATGCGTACGGCCTCGAGACAGCGTTCGCCGCGGCCGCGGGCCACGAGGGCCCGACCATCGCGGTGCTGTGCGAGTACGACGCACTGCCCGGCGTCGGCCACGCATGTGGACACAACGTGATCGCCGCCGCCGGAGCCGGTGCCGGTCTGGCTGCCGCCGAGCTGGCCGAAGAACTCGGTGGCCGGGTTCTCGTGCTGGGCACACCCGCCGAGGAGGGGGGCGGGGGCAAGGTCCTGATGGCCCAGCAAGGAGCGTTCGACGGGGTCGACGCCGCGCTCATGGTCCACCCGGCCGGACTCGATCAGAGCCGCTTCGGGGCGATCGCCATCCAGCAGGTCGACGTCACCTACCGGGGGCGCGCGGCGCATGCAGCGGCGGCTCCGCACGCCGGCCGCAACGCTCTCGACGCAGCCGTCCTCGGATACATGAACGTCGCGGCACTGCGTCAGCACATCCGACCCGACGAGAGGGTCCACGGCATCATCACCGACGGAGGTGAGGCGCCGAACGTCGTTCCTGAGCGCGCCGCCGCACGCTGGTACGTCCGATCGCCCACGACGCGCGGTCTGACGGCTCTGAAGAAGAGGTTCCTGGCCTGCCTCGAAGCGGGTGCAACGGCGGCCGGTTGCGAGATGACCGTCGAATGGCTCGATCCGGCCTATGCCGACATGGTCGACAACGAGGTCATCGTGTCGAGCTACGTCGCCAACGCCGCGAGGGTCGGGCGGACAGTGGGCGAACCGAGCCGCGAGGACGTCGTCGTCGGCAGCACCGACATGGGCAACATCAGCCATATCGTGCCCTCGATCCACCCGATGATCGCCGTCGCACCGCCGAACGTCCCCATCCACACCCAGGACTTCGCTCGTTTCGCCGGTGGCCCGGAAGGCGACCGGGCCGCTCTGGACGGAGCCAAGATGCTCGCCGGAACCCTTGTCGACCTGTGGACGGACCCGGATCTACTGGCCAGGGCCAAGGCGGAGTTCGACAAGGCCCTGGCGGACGGTCGGGCGACCGGTCGCGCAACGATCTGAGCCGACCGCATCCCAACCGCGTGGATGCCGAGCATCTAGCCTCGTGCGCCGTGACCACCTACGTCGCCGAGGACTTCACACCCCACGAAGCGGACGTCCTCCGCCGATACTTCACGAACCTCGACAGTCCGGTGTTCGCCCTGGTGAACCTGCCCGAGGTGGTCAAGGGAGCCCTTTTCGCGAGGTACTCGCGGTCGCCGAAGAGCCTGCGCAGGCTGTTCCTGGACGAGTTCGTCGGCGAACTCGACATCGCCGGCGACCAGTCGATCGACGCCACGATCGGACTCCGGCGGGCCGAAGAGCTCTACGACCGGGTCTTCTTCGAGTACGGGGACGATTCGGTGGCCCAACTCGGCGGAGTGCACCTCGCCTGCGAGCAGTCGTCGAACCTGCTGACGAAGGTGCTCGAATGGGGACGGCTCATGTCCTACCTGGAGCAGTCGACCCGGTACATCGCGTACGACACCCGAATCGGAGGCAGGTACCGCTTCTACCGGGACCCGGCGGTGCTGGGGTCACCCCTCGGAACCCGCTACGTCGGCGAGATGGACCGCATGTTCGACACCTACGCCGACCTGGTGCCGAAGCTGACGGACTTCTTCCGCGAGCAGTTCCCGAAGGATCCGGCGGATTCGGACTTCGTGTACCGGACCGCGGTGCGGGCGAAGGCTTTCGACTCGCTGCGAGGGATGCTCCCGGCAGCGTCGCTCTCCAACGTCGGGATCTACGGGACCGGTCAGGCCTACGAGGCGCTGCTCCTGCGCATGCGGTCCCACCCGCTGCCCGAGGCGCGCTCGTACGCGGACATGATGCTCCACGAGTTGCGGAAGGTGATCCCGTCCTTCCTCAAGCGGGTCGACCTGACCGACAGGGGCGTCGCCTGGAGCAGCTACCTGGCATCCAACCGTTCGGCGATGGATGTGGTGGCCCAGGAGCTGTTCCCGGCGGAGGAGTCCCCTGACGAAGCGCCGCTGGTGTCGCTGATGGACCATGACCCCGATGCCGAGGTCAAGATGATCACGGCGATGCTCTACGCACACACCGATCGCCCCGAAGCGCAGGTCGAACGTCGGGTGCGAGAGATGACAGCGGAGGAACGGCTCCGGATCGTCGACGCATACGTGGGGGAACGGGGCAACCGTCGCCACCGCCCCGGCCGGGCTCTCGAACGGATCGACTACCGGTTCGACGTGCTGTCCGACTACGGGGCGTTCCGGGACCTGCAGCGCCATCGGATGATGACGATCGAGTGGCAGGACCTGACCCCGGCCCACGGCTACACGCTTCCCGACGCCGTGGTCGCGTCCGGTCACGCCCGGGACTTCGACGACGCCATGGGACGATCCGCGGCCCTGTACGACCTGCTCGAGACCCGGTTCCCGGCCCAGGCTTCCTACGCGGTGGCGTTGGCGTACAAGGTCCGCTACGTGATGCAGATGAATGCACGCGAGGCGATGCACCTGCTCGAACTGCGGAGCGGACCGCAAGGGCACCCGACGTATCGTGCGGTGGCCCAGGAGATGCACAGGCTCATCGCCGAGGAGGCCGGGCATCGTGCTGTCGCCGCGATGATGCGCTTCGTGGACCACTCTCCCGAACCCGGGCTCGAGCGTCTGGACGCCGAACGGCGAGCGGAGATCCGCCGGGCCGGCAACGTGTAGCTGCCACCGCACGCCTCCTGTCGGGGGTTCCGGAATAGTTGTGCGCTCGGATATGGAACTCGCCGCGAGCGCGCGTAGTATCCGCCCGCGGTGTGCGGCGGGTTCGCATCACCGCCGCACGAGAACTGGACGTCCTGCCCGAAGGAAGACATGGCTGACGACGACGAGATGGCCGAAGAGCACGACGAGGACGCCGAAGAATTCGACGAGCTCGACGAGGAAGGCCTGGAGGACGACGAGCTCGAAGACGATCTCGACGAGGCCGACGAAGACGTCGACGACGAAGACGACCTCGACGAGGGGTCGACCCGTGCCTCGAAATCGCGCGTCCGTGACGAGGATGAGGACGACGACGAAGAGGCGGACCCTGACGACGTCGAAGAGGACCTCGACACGATCCTCCGCGACAGGATTGCCGCCGGTGCGGATGAGGACGACGAAGAGGAGGAGGAGGCACCCGACCAGGGCGAGGCCGGTGACCGTGTCGCTCCCCGGGCAGCCGAGGAGTTCTCGTGTCCGGAGTGCTTCCTGCTCGTCAGACGCAGCCAGTTCAGCGCCAAACGCTCCGACTGCCCGGGTGGCCTCGACGGTGACGACTGCCCGATGAAGCAACGCTTCGTCTGACGGCGGGGACTTCCGAGGATCGGGACCTTGACCCCGGCCGAGGGACCAGCGTGTTCAGCATGCGGCGGTGACCTGCCGTCGGGGGCGAGGTTCTGCCCGACCTGCGGCGTAGTCGTGGGCGGACAACCGTCGGGAGAGGAACGTCGGCTCGTCTCGGTGCTGTTCGCGGACATCGAAGGTTTCACGACGCTGTCGGAGCACCGTGATCCGGAATCGGTGAAGGTCCTCCTCGACGAATGCTTCGACGACCTCGTGCCCGTGGTCGCCGCCCACGGCGGCCACGTGGACAAGATCATCGGTGACGAGATCATGGCCGTGTTCGGGGCACCGACGGCGCACGAAGACGACGCGGAACGAGCCGTACGGGCCGGCATGGCGCTCGTGGAGACGCTCGCGCAGCGTCGCCCAGAACTCGGCCTTCGGGTAGGTATCAACACGGGTGAGGTCCTCGCCGGCACGGTGGGTCCGAACGCCGGCTACACCGTCACGGGTGATGTGGTGAACACGGCGCACCGCCTGGCAGGAGCGACCGTGCCGGGCGAGGTGCTGGTGGCGGAGCGGACACGTCAGGCGTGCGTGGCATCGATCGGTTTCCGTAGCCGCCAGGTGCTCGAACTGAAGGGCAAGAACGAGCCGGTGGAGGCGTGGGTGGCGGATCGCCTTCTCACCGCGTCGGTCGACAGGGACGACCGCTTGCCGAGGATGCCGCTGGTGGGACGGCAGGGCGAACTCGACGGGCTCCACCGGCGCGTCCTCGACGCGTTCGGCCGACGGCGCTCCGAACTGGTGGTGATGGTGGGGGAGCCTGGTGTCGGCAAGACCCGTCTGGCGGTCGAACTCTCCGAACGTCTCGACGCACGTCCGTCGACCGGCAGGGTGATCTGGGCGACATGCTCCCCCTACGGAAGCGAAGGCGACCTGAGTCCGCTGGTCGAGATCATTCGCTCCGGGCTCGAACTCGCCCGCAACGCGGACACTGATACGCAGAGGGAGCAGCTACGAGGTCGCCTCTCGGCCCTGGGCCTGACTGATCCTTCGATCGCCCGGCGTCTGGCAGACCTGCTCGGTCTGGGGCGAAGCGCTACGGGACCGGTGGACGCCGAGACGACCGGCAGGAACCATCCGAGCGAGCATCACATTGCTGCGGTCGTCGCCGTTCTCGCTGCGATGGCACGCTCGACGCCGCTGCTGTTGATCGTGGACGACGTCCACTGGGCGGAGAAGCGAGTGGTGCGCTTCCTGCGCCGGGTGCCCGAGTTGTTGCCGGATCTGCCGCTGGTGGTCGTGGCGCTCGGCCGCGACGACCTGCTCGAGCGTCATCGTCCACTTCTTGGCGGCAACAGGGTCACGACCCGAACGCTCGACCCTCTCGGCGACGACGCCAGCGTCAAGTTGATCCTGTCGGTGCTCGGAGAGTTCGATCCGGACGGTCGGGTCGGTCCCGACGCTCTCGACAGGCTGGTACGCGCCGCCGGCGGCAATCCGCTGCTGACCGAACAGCTCGTCCTCTTCCTGATCGAATCCGGGCGGCTCGCCCCGCGGAACCGTCGCTGGCGGCTGGACTCCACCGACGGCGCAGTGGAGGTGGTCCTGCCGGACGGGATCCGGTCGCTGATCGGCGCACGACTCGACGCCCTCGCCCCGGACGAGAGATCCCTACTGGCTGATGCATCGGTGTTCGGGAGGGTGTTCTGGCTGTCCGCGTTGCTCGAGTCCCGCCCGGAGGAGCCCGGGGAGGTCGAGGCGACGATGAGGCGCCTCGCCGACAGGGGGCTGGTGGAGCCAGATCCCGGTGGTGACCGCGAAATGTGGCGATTCCGGCACTCCTTGACCCGCGACGTTGCATACGCGGGGATCTCCCTCGCCGACCGTGCGGAGAGACATGCGCTCGTGGCCCGTTGGATCGAGCGCAGGTTCGCCGATCGGACCGACCCCTCCGCCACCGCGGCGATCGCGCACCACTACGAACGGGCTGTCGCCCTCGGACGCGCGGTCGACCAGGTCGATGCGACCATCGTCAGGCCCGCCTTCTCCGCCATCATCCGTGCCGCCCGCGACGAACAGCGCCGGGAGGGGATGCGCCGCGCGGACCGCTGGTACCGACTGGCCCGATCGGTTTCCTCCCCGGATCCCGACGAGATGATCGAAGCCGTCGCAGAGCATGGTGAGGTTCTCCTCGGCTTGGGGCAGCTCGACGAGGCCCAGGACGCGTTCGAGGAGTTGGCGCGGCGCGCCGGTTCCGCACGCCCGCCGATGGCCGCGTTCGCGGAGGCTCACCTCGGCGCGGTCGCCCGCCTCCAGGGCGACGTCGACCTGGCCAGAGAACGCTTCCTCGCCGCGGTCAACAGGTGGCGCGAGCTCGAGGATCTCCAGGGTGTTGCTGATGCGTTGCGGCTCGAAGGCTGGGCCGAGTTCACCGCTGGTCGGCCAAGAGCAGCTGTGCCTCGCCTCGAAAGGGCCTCGGCCATCGAGCTCCAACTGGACGAGCCGGTCCGACGTAGCGACACGCTGCGCTACCTCGGTTGGTGCGAGTACCTCGATGGTCGCCTGATCGCGGCAGAGGATCACCTTCGCACGGCGATGTCCGACGCCCGGGACGTCGGGGAGGAGGGCACGGCAGCGTTCTGCGAAGGACTGCTGGGCCACGTGCTGTTGCGTTCCGGTCGTGCGAATGAAGCGCTCGCGCTCGCTCGCGACCTGAGGGTCCGTGCGAGTTCAGGCAGTGATCCGTGGGGTGAGTGGAGCTGCGCGACGCTCGAAGCGGCAGCTCTGTTGGGCCTCGGATCCGCTGCCGAGGCGTGCGAACTGGGCTTGCAGGCCGTCGCACGTTTCGAGGAGTTGGACGACGCTTTGGGTCTAGGCATTGCCCGGTTGGTGACGGCACAGGCCCTCAGGGCTCTTGGCGAGGCCACCAGGGCGCGGACGATGATCGACCGCCTTCTGAGCGCGGGCAGGCCGGAAGGTGTCCCCGCAGAGGATGCACGGGCGCTGGCCGAGCTCGCGGCACTCGATCTCGACGACGGTGCCCTCGACGACGCCGAACGCAGAGCCCGTGGATCCCTCGCGCTGGTCCGGGCCGGGATAGGTGACGACGAGAGCGGGTTGAAGGCGCTCCGTGTTCTCGCCCGGGTGTCCCGACGGCGAGGCCAGGACGACGCCGCCGAACTGCTCCTGGACGAGGCAGCGGCACCGAGGGCGCCGGGGGATCGCTCCGAAGGGTGGCGTCTCGCCGCAGTTGCCTTGGCCGAGCTCCGACTGGACCGTGGCGACAGGCACGCAGCAGAGTCGCTCATCGCCGCCGCATCGGATCCTCCGTGTGACCTCGTCCGTGTTCTCGGACGGCTGGAAACGCTGAAGGAACGCATCGCGGCGACCGAATGACCGCCCGGACACGGTTCACGATTGGCCGAAGCGCGGGTTCGGCGCACAACATGGACGGGTGAGCGACCATAAGCGACCGATCGAACAGGCCGTGGACATCGCGGTGTACGCCCCGCTGGGCTTCGTGCTCGAAGCCCGCAAGCTCCTGCCCACGTTCGTGGAGCGTGGCCGCGCGCAGGTTCAGATGGCGAAGGTCATCGGCAAGTTCGCCGTCGACCAGGGGCAGAACGAGGCCGGCAAGCGCATCTCCAAGGTCCAGGAGCAGGCCAAGGGAGTGATGCGCGAGTTCGGTCTTGCGGCCGACGACGCACGCGTCGAGGAATCCTCGTCCTCGGATGCGACGCACGGCACTTCGTCGAAGTCTGCTCCGAGCGCGCGTGCGGAGCCCGTGGTGCAGTCCGGTGCTGGTGCGGAGGACCTTGCGATCCCCTCCTATGACAGCCTGGCCGCGTCGCAGGTGATCCCCCGGCTCGAAGGACTGTCGCCGGAGGAACTCGCAGCCGTCGCCCGCTACGAGCGCAGCCACCGGGCACGCAAGACCATCCTCGGCAAGATCAGCCAGATCCAGGGAAGCTGAGGCGTGGAGGCCGCCCGCCACGCGACGGCCGCGGACGTCGATTCGGTCGCGTCGATGGTGCGACAGGTCACGGACGAACTGCGCGTCAACCGTGGGGGAGCGGTGTGGTCCGTCCGCGAGGCGCACCCTGAGCCTGTCGAGGGTTTCGTGGCCGAGGCGATAACCGGGCCCGACCGGGTAGTCGTGGTCGGGACGGTCGACGAGGTGGTCGTCGGTTACGGGATGATGGCCTACGAAACGCTTCACGACGGGTCCGTGCTGGCAGGCATCAGCGACCTGTACGTAGATCCGACGGCCCGCTGCATCGGTGTCGGGGAAGCGATGATGGACCTGCTCGAGCACGACGCTCGTGCTGCGGGTGCGATCGGCCTGGACAGCTTCGTCCTCCCGGGGGACCGCGCCTCGAAGAACTTCTTCGAGACCTTCGGCCTGACCGCCAGGGCGATCCTCGTGCACCGATCCTTCGACGACACCGGGCCCGTCCCAGAGTCGACGTGAGTGGTCCGCTCTTGGGGGTCGGGGCCGCCGTCGTCGACGACGATCGCCTTCTGCTCGTCCGGCGGGCCCATGCGCCCCACGCAGGCCTTTGGAGCCTTCCCGGGGGCCGCGTCGAGATCGGCGAGACGATCGCCGAGGCCGTCACGCGGGAACTGAGGGAGGAGACCGGACTGGAGGGAGTGTGCGGGCGTCTGATCGGTTGGGTGGAGTTGCTTCCCGAGGAATCGGACGGGCAGCACATCGTGGTGCTCGACTTCGAGGTCACCCTGTTCGAGAGTGCTGACCCCACGCCGGCATCCGATGCGACAGCGGCGCGGTGGGTCGATCTCATCGACGTGGCGGAGATGGACCTGACGCCCGGCACCGCGGAGTTCCTCCACGATCACGGGATCATCGAGACCATCACCTGAACAACGCGCCGAACGCGCCACGGCCCGCGGCGAACCGCGGGCCGTGGTCCGGACGCTGTTGTCAGTCGTCGGTGGCGGTCAGCGGCCCTTCCACTCGGGGTCGCGCTTCTCGATGAACGCGGTGAGGCCCTCGTTGAAGTCCTCGGTGGTGAACATCTTCATGATGCC
>JAGQSN010000229.1 GCA_020439555.1 Acidimicrobiales bacterium
GAACCTTCGTCGGGGCGGTGGTGACGGACCGTGTAGTACGCACCGACTGGCCTTTCCTCCTCCGGCATCGCGAAGCACGCGGTCCAGGTGAAGTCGGTTCCGATCGTCAGCTCGCGGCGTCCCGGTGGCGGGAGGAGCACGTAGACGAAGCTGTCCGGCCCGGCGCTGCGGTACCTCTCGAGCCCTCCCGCGAGGGTGAGCCGTCGAACCCCCGGGGTGATTGCTCTCGCCTCTACCACGGTCGTGAGATGAGTCGGTATGGAGTCGATGTCTTCGGTCACGGTCGCCCTTGTGTCCTGCTGTGTTTGTCGGCCTCTTGTCTGAGCCGTACTGTACCGCTGATGATAAGTTTGCTTAACAGCACGGCGACCAAGCCTGACTCGGGCACCGCTCCGGTCGCCGTCGAGCCGTCACGGCCACGCGGCCTGGACCGTTGGTGGTCGCGGACGGTCGGGCTCGCACTCCTCGGGGTGCTGGCCCTGAGCGCCGCTGTCCTGTCGATAGCCGTGGGGGCGAAGTCGATCCCGTTCTCCCACGCCCTCGACGCGGTCTTCGACTATGACCGCTCGCTGACGGAGCATCTCATCGTCCGGGAACTCCGGGTGCCGCGAACCGTTCTGGCCCTGGCCGTGGGGGCAGCGCTCGGCCTGGCGGGATCGGTCATGCAGGGAGTGACCCGCAACCCTCTCGCCGATCCGGGCTTGCTCGGGGTCAACGCCGGTGCCGCTCTCGGGGTGGTGACGGGAATCGGGTTCCTCAGCGTGTCATCGCCGTCGGGCTACGTCTGGTTCGCGTTCGCCGGTGCTGCCGCTGCCGGTGTCGCCGTGTACGGGCTCGGCTCGATCGGCCGCGGCGGAGCGACGCCGGTGAAGTTGGCGATCGCCGGAGCCGCGATGTCGGCGCTGCTCGGCTCCTTCACATCGGCGATGTTGCTGCTCGACTCGGCGACCCTCGACCAGTACCGGTTCTGGGCGGTCGGTTCGGTCGCCGGACGTGACCTGGAGATCGCCGGCGCGGTGGCACCTTTCCTCATCCTCGGTGCGATCCTCGCCATGGCATCGAGCAGGGCGCTGAACGGTCTGGCACTGGGCGAGGACGTCGCCCGGTCCCTCGGTCAGCGCGTCGGCTGGACCCGGGCGGTGGCGGCCGCCTCGGTAGTGCTGCTGTGCGGAGCAGCAACGGCGGCGGTGGGGCCCATCTGGTTCGTGGGCCTCACCGTCCCCCACGTCGCCAGGGCGATCACAGGGCCGGACCACCGTTGGATGCTGCCGTACGCGATGGTTGCCGGCGCCGTACTCCTGACCCTCGCGGACGTCGCCGGTCGGGTTCTCGTCAGGCCTGGTGAACTGGAGGTCGGCGTTGTCACGGCCTTCCTCGGAGCACCCGTGTTCATCGCGTTCGTCCGCCAACGCCGGATCGCCGAACTGTGACGGCCGCGACCGCGATCGACGAGCCGGTCGGCCGATCCTCGCTTCGACACACCGTCGCCGCGGCGCGCAGCGGACAGGTCTTCGCACTGCGGGTCGGGCCGGTGTCCGCCCGTGTCGACGGACGCAGCGCGTTCGTCTCGATCCTGCTGGCGCTGGTAGTGACGGCAGGGCTGGCGTGGAACGTGAGCGTCGGCGACTTCCCGATCCCGATCGGGGACGTGATCGGGGAGCTGACCGGTCTCGGCGGCAACGAGTCCACGTCGTTCATCATCCGAACCCTCAGGCTTCCGAGGGCGCTCACAGCGGTGCTCGTCGGTGCGGCCTTCGGGGTTTCCGGCCAGATCTTCCAGCGGATGGTCCGCAACCCCCTGGCCAGCCCCGACATCCTCGGTGTGTCCGCGGGAGCGGCGGCCGGGGCGGTCAGTTGCATCGTCCTCGTCGGTGCCACGAGCACGGTCGTGACCGGCTCGGCTCTCGCCGGTTCCGTCGGAGCGGTCGCAGCCATCTACCTGTTGGCTGTCAAGAACGGCCTCTCCAGCTACCGGCTGGTCCTCATCGGCATCGGAATCACAGCGATGCTCAACGCCTACGTCGCCTACCTGCTCACCCGCGCCGAGCTCTACGACGCGCAGCGGGCGACGGTCTGGCTGACGGGCAGCCTCAACGGCCGCGGCTGGGAGTACGTGCGACCGCTCGCAGTGCTGCTGGGGGTTCTCGTGCCGGTCACGGTGATCTGCGCTCGCCAGCTCCGGGCACTCGAACTGGGCGACGAAGCGGCCCACGGACTCGGAGTCGGACTCCGGCGTTCCAAGCTCGCGCTGTCGCTGTCGGGTGCTGCGCTCGCTGCTGTGGCGACCGCCGCGGCAGGGCCGGTCGGCTTCGTTGCACTCGTCGCCCCGCAGATCGCCCGTCGACTCGTAGGTGCCCGTTCTGCCGCGCTCGTCCCGGCCGCGCTCGTCGGCGCGGCGATCATGGTCTACGGCGATCTCGTGGCGCGGCGTGCGTTCGCACCCATCGAACTGCCGGTCGGGGTGGTGACCGCAGTGGTCGGGGCGCCTTACCTCCTCTGGCTCCTCACCCGTAGCAACCGAACAGGCAGCGGAGGATGAAATTGACGACCCGCGAATCGACCATCGACCACACGAGCGGCGCTCCGGGAACGGTGGCCACCGGGTCCCCGGGTGGCGACGACGACGTCGCTCCTATCCCCGCGCCGACGCCGCCCCGCCTCGTGGCCGAAGCGCTCGGTCTCGCGTACGAGAACCGCACGATCGTCGAGGACCTGACGCTGGAGATCCCGACCGGTCGGATCACGGTCATCGTCGGACCGAACGCCTGCGGGAAGTCGACGCTGCTGCGCGGACTCGCCCGCCTTCTCGTCCCGCGCAGTGGCTCCGTGCTCCTCGACGGCGACCAGATCCGACGGCTACCCACCCGAATCGTGGCCCAGCGCCTGGGGATGCTTCCGCAGCAGCCCATCGCACCCGACGGGATCACCGTGTCCGATCTCGTGTCCCGTGGTCGCCACCCTCACCAACGGTGGTTCCGTCAGTGGTCACCGGCGGACGAGGCCGCAGTCGACCAAGCTCTGGCGGTCACGTCGGTCACCGAACTCGCCGATCGGTCCGTGGACGAGCTGTCGGGCGGCCAGCGGCAACGGGTCTGGATCGCCATGGCGATAGCCCAGGAGACCGACATCATGCTCCTCGACGAGCCGACCACCTTCCTGGACCTCGCCCATCAGATCGACGTCCTGGACCTGCTCGCGGACCTGAACCGAGATGGGGGGAGGACGATCGTGTGCGTTCTCCACGACCTCAACCTCGCCTGCCGTTACGCCCACCACCTCGTAGCGATGCGTGAGGGCCGGATCCTCGCCGAGGGGGCACCCTCGACGATCGTGGACGCCGAGTTGGTGAAGGACGTCTTCGACCTCGAGGTCCAGGTGATCGAGGATCCGGTCTCCCGGACGCCGCTCATCGTTCCCACGGGCCGCCACCACCGGGTCTGATTCACCTGGTCGGAGCACGCTTAGGACTCGAGCCGATAGGGCAAGTTCTCTCATCTCGCTCGTTGAGAGAGCGGCGGTCAAGCAGTCGGGTCGGTCAGGTCGTAGACGGTCACACCCCCGACCGTTCGGGAGGTGAACGTCTGTTGCACCCAGGTAGTGATCTCCGAAGAGGTCTCGCTCCCGCCCGGTCCTCCCACTCCTCCTCCACCGGCGATGAAGTAGTGGATGCGTCCTTCGCTGACGTAGGCCTTGAACTGTGTGAGCGTCGGGCTCGGATCGGTCCCATTGAACCCGCCGATCGGCATGACGGGGCGTTCGGTTGCGAGTTGGTAGCCGGACGCCGAGTTCGCCCCAACGGTGGCGGCAATCCAGTCGAACTCGTCGGCCCCTTTCTCCAGCAAGGCGGTGAGTTCTGCGCTCGGCTCGCTTCCCTGGAGGAGACCACCCGCACGGTTCCCGCCACCGTTCGCGCCTCCAGCTCCAGGCAACCCTCCTGTCGGAAGTGAGAATCCGCCGTTAGTCCCGCCGGGGTTCCCACCGGGTAGACCTCCGCCCCCGGGTCCGAACGTTCCCGGCCCACCCGGGAACCCTCCACCGCCCGGCACCACGCCCCCGGGTGCGAGGCCCCCGGGGAAGGCGGGGACGCCACCACCCTGGGGAACCCCTCCGTTGCCGCGGCCGGGACCGCCGAAGCGTCCGCCTCCCGGTCCCCCCATCCCGAAGCGGCCCGCAGGGCCGGCAGTGGGCAGCGATCCGGAATGCGGGGTGCGAGCCGTGTTGAGCGCATACGCACCCTGCCCGGCGAACGCGACCGCCAACATCGCGCCCACGACGGTGGCGGTCGCCCCGAACTGTGCGGTACTTCCGGCGGCCCTGTCGTTCAGCGCTCGACCGCCCAGGAGCAGGCCGAGGGTGGCGGCCACGCCGGTCGCGACCACCAAGCCGCTCAGCCAAGGCAGCCAGTCCGGCGTTCGGGCGAGAAGAACATGGGACCACCACGCGGTGAGCGCGACACCGGCAGCCAGCAGCGCCCGCGCCCCAGAGTGGCGCCGGTGACGCCAGGCCTCGGTCGCGCCGGCACCGACGAGCGCGCCGATCGCGGGTGCCAGAGCGACCGTGTAGTACTCGTGGATGATTCCCTTCGAGAGGCTGATGACCAGGCCGGTGACGACCAGCCATCCGCCCCAGAGCAGCACGGCTGCCCGGACCCTGTCGGTCCGTGGTCGACGCGCCGTCCAGATCAGACCTGCCAGCACCACGAGCAGTGCCGCCGGGATGAGCCAACTCGCCTGACCCCCGAACGATTCGTTGAACAAGCGCGTCACCCCGGTGGCGCCCCACACGTTGCCGCGTCCCGGGCCAGCTGGTCCGCCGCCACCGCCCGGGACGCCTCCGCCCGGGCCACCACCGACGACGCTGCCCGACTCGTTGCCGGTGAGCCGACCGAAGCCGTTGTATCCGAACAGCACGTTCCAGAAGGTGTTGTCCTGAGATCCGCCGAACCACGGTCGGTCGGACGCCGGCCAGAGCGACACGACCGCCACCCACCATCCCCCGGCCACGAGCGTGGCGAGGCCCAGCCAGAACGACTGGACGATGCGGCGCATCAGACGCGGAGGGCCGGCTACCAGGTAGGTGCCGACCAGCACCGGCAGGATCACGAACGCCTGCAGTTCCTTTGTGAGGAACCCCAGACCGACCATGGCGCCGGCTGCGACCATCCACCGGGTCCGTCCGTCCTCCAGCGCCCTCGTCAGGTAGTAGGCGCTGGCTACCGTCAGCAGGACGAGCAGCGAGTCGGGGTTGTTGAACCGGAACATCAGAACCGACACCGGTGTCAGGGCGAGGATGGCGCCTGCCAACAGTCCGGCGGTCGCGCCGAACCAGCGCTTCACGGTCAGGTAGAGGACGCCGACAGCGGCCACGCCCTCGAGGGCCTGCGGGACGAGGATGCTCCACGCGTTCAGGCCGAAGATTCGGATGCTCAGCGCCATAGGCCAGAGCGACAGTGGTGTCTTGTCGACGGTGATCGAGTTCGCCGCGTCGCTCGATCCGAACAGGAACGCCTTCCAGCTCACCGACCCGGCCTGGGCGGCAGCCGAGTAGAAGGAGTTGGCCCAGCCCGACGCGCCGAGACCCCACAGGTAGAGGACAGCGGTGGCAGCGAGTAACGAGACCGCGGCCGGCCTCGCCCAGCGAGGGTCCTCCGGCTCTCCGCTCGTCGCTTCCTCCCGCTGCCGCTCATCGGGTTGACGGTTCGGGGCTTTGACGACCTGCACGGCGAACAACATGCGCCGGATTCCTCAGTTTTCGCTTGGAACCGGAACG
Organism: Acidimicrobiales bacterium; assembly: GCA_020439555.1. Classification (GTDB taxonomy): domain Bacteria; phylum Actinomycetota; class Acidimicrobiia; order Acidimicrobiales; family Iamiaceae; genus Aquihabitans. The sequence continues at coordinate 5,770 of JAGQSN010000229.1, forward strand.
GAAGCGGCTTGGAGATCGATCCTGTGGGTGGACGCCCCGAAGTCAGGCTCGGCGACCGTCAGATCGGTTCGCGCTAATAGGCGCCCCTTCCCGTGTGCGTCACATCCGTGTAGTTACAGAGGCGGAATCCCACATGTTGGGTCTTGAGCGGTGTCGGAGGGGTCCGGACCACAAGACCTTGGGGCTAGCGAGTTCGTCGGAGGCACGGTCATGTCCATCCAGGAAGCACTCCTCGCCGAGGAGCAGACGGCAGCGGGCCTGCCGGCGATGCAGGTGCGCAAGCGCGACGGATCGCTCGAACCCGTCGACGTGGGCAAGATCGTCCGAGCCGTCGAACGGTGCTCCGGTGGCCTGCCACGCGTCGATCCGATGCGCGTCGCGACCCGCACGATCAGCGGGCTGTGCGACGGATCCACCACACGCGAACTCGACGACCTCTCGATCCGCACGGCCGCCGCGCTGATCGCCGAGGAACCCGAGTACTCCCGCCTGGCGGCGCGGCTGCTGCTCGGGTTCATCACCAAGGAGGTACGCGGCAGCCAGATCATGTCGTTCAGCCAGTCGATCGCAGCCGGGCACGCCGCAGGGGTCATCAACGACACGACTGCCGAGTTCGTCGCCCGCTACGCCCGCAAACTCGACGACGCGATCAACGCCCTGCACGACCTGTCCTTCGAGTTCTTCGGACTTCGCACCGTCTACGACCGCTACCTGCTCCGCGACCCCGTCGAACGGACCGTCATCGAGATGCCGCAGTACTTCCTGCTGCGAGTCGCCTGCGGCCTGTCGCAGTCACCCGACGAGGCGATCGCCCTCTACGAACACATGGCCTCCTTCGACTACCTGCCGTCGAGTCCGACCCTGTTCAACTCCGGCACCGCGCACTCCCAGCTCTCCTCCTGCTACCTGGTCGACTCCCCGGCCGACGAGCTCGGTTCGATCTACGACACCTACGGCAAGATCGCCCAACTCTCGAAGTTCGCCGGCGGCATCGGGCTGGCCTTCCACCGGGTCCGCTCGCAGGGTTCGCTGATCCGCGGCACCAACGGACTGTCCAACGGGATCATCCCGTTCCTCAAGACGCTCGACGCCTCGGTCGCGGCGGTGAACCAGGGTGGCCGTCGCAAAGGAGCCGCTTGCGTCTACCTGGAGACGTGGCACGCGGACATCGAGGACTTCCTCGAACTGCGCGACAACACCGGCGACGAAGCCCGGCGGGCACACCACCTCAACCTGGCGAACTGGGTTCCGGACCTGTTCATGGACCGCGTCGAGAACGACTGGATGTGGTCCCTGTTCGACCCCAAGGAAGTCCCCGAGCTGTGCGACCTGCACGGCCCGGCCTTCGAAGCCGCCTACACGAAGGCCGAAAAGGAGGGGCGCTACGTCCGTCAGGTGAAGGCCCGGGACCTGTACGCCCGGATGATGCGCACCCTCGCCGAGACCGGCAACGGGTGGATGACCTTCAAGGACGCCGCCAACCGGACCTGCAACCAGGCGGCCGAGCCGCAGAACGTCGTGCACCTCTCCAACCTGTGCACGGAGATCCTGGAGGTGACCGACGCGGAGCACACCGCGGTCTGCAACCTCGGGTCGCTCAACCTCGGCCGCTTCGTGGCCGACGGCCGGTTCGACTTCGGACGCCTCGGCGATGTCGTGCGGCTCGTCGTCCCGTTCCTCGATCGGGTGATCGACATCAACTACTACCCAACACCCGAAGCGGAGCGCAGCAACGACGGCTGGCGTCCGATCGGCCTCGGCGTGATGGGGCTCCAGGACGCGTTCTTCAAGCTCCGCCTCCCCTTCGACAGCCCGGAGGCGCGGGCCCTGTCCAAGGCGATCCAGGAGGAGATCTACGCGTCGGCGCTCGAAGCCTCCGCCGAACTCGCGGCCGTTCACGGACCTCACGCCCGCTACTCCGAGACACACGCGGCGCGCGGGAAGCTCCAACCGGACCTGTGGGGTGTCGAACCGTCGGACCCGCAACGGTGGGAACGCATCCGCGCACGAGTCGCGGAAGTCGGCCTCCGCAACTCGCTGCTGATAGCGATCGCCCCGACCGCGACGATCGCGTCGATCGTCGGCAGCTACGAGTGCACCGAGCCCCAGGTGTCGAACCTGTTCAAGCGGGAGACGCTGTCGGGCGAGTTCCTTCAGATCAACAGCTACCTGGTGCGTGACCTCCAGAAGCTCGGCCTGTGGAACGACGCCACGATCGGCCGACTCGTCGCCGACAACGGTTCGGTCCAGGGCCTCGACGTCCCCGACGACATCCGGGCGCTCTATCGCACGGCCTGGGAGATCCCGATGCGATCCCTGATCGACATGGCAGCCGAACGCAGTCCGTTCATCGACCAGAGCCAGTCGTTGAACCTGTTCGTCGAACAGCCCTCCATCGGAAAGCTGTCGTCGATGTACCTCCACGCTTGGAAGTCCGGGCTCAAGACCACCTACTACCTGCGTTCCCGGCCCGCCTCGAAGATCAAGACGACGAGCACGACCTCCGCCGCGGGTACCGCGACCGTCGGAACCGTGAAGACCTACACCGACTCCGAGGCAATCACCTGCTCCCTGGAGAACCCCGAGACCTGCGAGGCATGTGACTGATGAGCGCCGTCGAAGCAATCAACTCCCCGGCCGGCGCCGAGATCGCGGCTGCCCCGACGAACCCGCCGGTCAGCGACGCCGACACGACCCGACGGTCGATCCTGGACCCGGGCCTCGACCTGACGTTGCGGCCGATGCGGTACCCGCAGTTCTACGAGCACTACCGGACCGCCATCCGCAACACGTGGGTCGTCGAAGAGGTCGACCTGAGCGGTGACATCACGGACCTGCGCAACAAGCTCAGCCCGGCCGAGGCCCACCTGATCCGACGCCTCGTGGCGTTCTTCGCCACCGGCGACTCGATCGTCGCCAACAACCTCGTGCTCAGCCTCTACAAGCACATCAACTCGCCGGAGGCCCGGCTGTACCTGAGCCGCCAGCTCTACGAGGAAGCCCTTCACGTCCAGTTCTACCTGACCCTCCTGGACACCTACCTGCCGGACCCCGCCGAACGGGCTGCCGCCTTCGCCGCCATCGAGAACATCCCGAGCATCCGGGCCAAGGCCGAGTTCTGCTTCAAGTGGATGGCGGACGCGTCGGCGATCGAGTCGCTCGACACGAAGGCGCACCGTCGCACCTTCGCCCTGAACCTCGTCTGCTTCGCCGCCTGCATCGAAGGCCTGTTCTTCTTCGCAGCGTTCGCGTACGTCTACTTCCTTCGCAGCAAGGGAATCCTCCAGGGGCTCGCAGCCGGAACCAACTGGGTGTTCCGTGACGAGTCGATGCACATGGCGTTCGCGTTCGAGGTCGTGCGGGTGATCCGTGAGGAGGAACCCGACCTGCTCGACGCTGACTTCGAACGCCAGGTGCACGAGATGCTCGAGGAGGCGATCGAGGCCGAGACGGTCTTCGCCGCCGACATGCTCGGCCAGGGCGTTCCCGGTCTGTCGCTCAGCGACACCCGCCTCTACCTCCAGCACGTCGCGGACCAGCGCCTCGTGGACCTCGGTTTCGAACCCCGTTACGGGGCCGCCAACCCGTTCGGCTTCATGCAGCTGCAGAACGTGCAGGAGTTGGCGAACTTCTTCGAACGAACCGTCTCCGCCTACCAGGTGGGCGTAACGGGAGGAGTAACCTTCGACGAGGACTTCTGACCCGTCGGGATGTCACTCTCGATGGTTGCGCGGTCATGATCCGGAAGGTGTCCTTACTTCTACGAGGTCGTCGATGATCGCGAAGTCGCCCACGCTGTTCGTGAGGAGCACAGCCGACTGGCATACCGCAGTCGCCGCGATTGCCAGATCGAGCTGACGGCGACGTCGCCGACCGCCTCGCTGCGCCACGGCCGCGGCGAGCCGTCCCCATTCCCGCGCCACTTCCACGGTGACCGGGATCGGATCGAAGGTCGCCTCGACGACAGCGAGTCGGTCGGCGCGGCGCGCCCGTTCGTCGTCGTCACGCACTACGAGCAGTCCGAAGTGAAGTTCGGTGATCGACACGACGCTGATGGCGGCCTCGATGCCCGACGGCGCGGTGTCGGCGATGAGCACCGACGTGTCCAGCACCGCTCTCACGAGGTGTAGGGGTCCGACACTTCACCGGGGAAGCCTTCGAGGTCCTCCTCGAGGTGCGAAGGCGAAGGCCCCGCCCAGACGCGTTCGAGGGGAGCCCCGGCCACCCACGTCCGCTTGTTGGCGGGGGAGAGCTCCGCTACCGGGCGGCCGGCGACGGTGACGATCATCGTCTCTCCTGCCTCGACGCGTCGAAGGATCTCACCGACCTGATTGCGAAGTTCCTTCTGGGCGATGACGGTCATCGAAACCTAGGGTAGCACTTGTGCTACCTGAAGAACAGGTGGCGGATACCTCCCTACCGATCGTTGAGTCCCCAACCGGTCGTTGAGCTTGTCGAAACGACTTCATCACGACCGACCTCGTCCACGTACCAGCAGGGCGGGCCGCGGAGCTGCGGCCGAGGCTCAGCGGGTCGGGTTCTTGGTCCTGCGCGAACTCCGCTGGCGGATCAGTTCGTCCACCAGATCGCCTACTCCGCGAAGGTCCGATGCCCAACCGTCGGCGCCGGCGAGGCTCGCGATCCCGTCGTTGGCGACGGCACGGCCACCGAGCAGGACCGGCACCCCGGGCAGGTCCTCGCGCACCGCCAGCACCACGTCGCGCGCCGCTCCCATCAGCGTCGGATCGGTGACACCGATACCGACCGCTACCAGTCGCTCGGCCGAGGCCGCGGCCTCGACGAATGCAGCCGGCGAAACGTCGTGGCCCAACTCGAGGACGGCGACGTTGCGGACGCGCAGCACATCGGCGATAAACGACAGACCGAGCGAGTGGCCCTCACCTTCGGGGGCACCCAGGACGACCGTGCCACGGTCACGGCCCCGACGGCGGAACCGGGTCGAGAGCTGTGCTGCAGTTCGCCACGCGGTCGTTCCGACCAGGTGACCAGCAGCAAGACCGTCGTCCTGTTCGGTCTCGGAGACCGCCGCGACGATCAGGTCGATCAGAGCCTCTTCGGGTCCCCATCCGGCGACGAGTGCGTCCTCCACGATCGCCCACGCACCCACCACGTCGCCGCGCAGCAACCGCGCGTGCAGGCGAGCGACCCGGTCGACCGACTCGACGTCGTCATCGGAGGTGGCGGAGGGACGACGGAAGGCCTCCAGCGCATCGGGATCGACGAGCCAGGACGAGTTGACGAGCGACGCCTCGAGTTGCCCGGTGCGGACGTATCGGTAGGCCGTCATGTAGTGGACACCGAGGATCCTGGCCACCTGCTTCAGGTTCAGCCAGCCTTCCGTGTCCACCCGCCGGACCGTACCACCGTGCCCGTCGGCGACATCCGGGCCGGAAATCTTCGCGGGAATCGGTAAGAGATCCGGCCCAGCCCGACACCAACACCATCGTGACCTCCACGGTCACCGTCCCGAAGCCGGCAACGCAGCCGGTGGAGGGACGTAGGAGATCTGCCGTCGGCAGAACGACCAGGAGACGATGGAAATGTCGAACAAGCACCATGCGAGCCGAGCGTTCGCCGCGATCGCCGTGACGGCGATGCTGCTCGCCGGATGCGGCAGCAGCGATTCCTCCAAGGCCGCCGCCACCGACGGAACGGCCAAGCCGGCCGCTCAGACCACCGTGACGCAGCAGGGAAGCACCAACGACGGGGCCAGCCCGGCCGCTGTCAAGCTGCGCACAGCAGTTCACCAACTGTGGGCCGAGCACATGCAATGGACCTTCGCCACGGTGGACGCCTTCTTCCACGACGAACCCGCCGTCGAGCCGTACCTGAATCGGCTCCTGCGCAACCAGACCGACATCGGGTCCGCGATCGAGCCGTACTACGGGAAGGACGCAGCGAAGGCGCTGGGGGATCTGCTCACCGAGCACATCAAGCTTGCGGTGCCAGTGCTGAAGGCGGCGCAGGCAGGTGACAAGCCAGCTCTGGACAAGGCTCTGTCGGACTGGAAGGCCAACGCCCAGGACGTCGCCGACTTCCTGTCGAAGGCGGACCCGGAGAACTGGCCGCAGTCGGCGACCCGTCCCATGCTCGAGTCGCACATCGACCAGACGACCACCTACGCCACCGATCTGCTCAAGGGTGACTACGAATCCGCCGTCAAGCACTACGACGAGGCGTACAGCCACATGATGATGCTGGCCGACACTCTCACCGACGGCCTGGTGGCCAAGTTCCCGGCGAAGTTCGGTTACTGATCTCGGGCACGGGGCTGGGAGGTTCGCGAAGATGATCGTGATGAGCGAACCTTCCAGCCTCCGCGGAGCCGTGGATCTGGGTTCCGACGCCGAACTGCTGGCAGCCCTCAGGACCGAGGGTGCGGCGAACCGTGCGGCGGTGGCTCGACTGAGGGAACTGCTGGTGCGGGCAGCGGCCCGTCAGGTGAGGCGGATGCCCAGCGTGTGGGTGGAGCTCGGCGACGCCCGTGCGAGGGAGATCATCGAAGCGGCGGCCGACGAGGCGACCGTCGACGTTCTCGGACACCTGGACCGCTTCGAGGGGCGGAGCAGGTTCAGCACCTGGGTCTACAAGTTCGGTATCTGGCACGCAGCGGCGGAGGTACGCAGGGCGACGTGGCGGGACCGGCCTGTAGATGTTTCCGACATGCCCGAACAACAGGACCGGGATCCGGCGACGCCGGATACCTACGCGGACGCCAGCGACCTCGCAGACGCGGTCGCGATCGCGCTCGAGCAGGTCCTCACCCCGCACCAGCGGCGGATCGCGAAGGCGTTGATCATCGAGGAGGTTCCGATCGACGTGCTCGCCCAACGGCTCGGGACGAATCGGAACGCGATCTACAAGACCCTCCACGACGTACGGGTCAAGCTCCGTCGGGAGCTGACCTCGAATGGCTTCCTCGACAGCACCGGGAGGATGTGACGTGGCAACGAACTACGACGACGCCCGACTGACCCGAGCCCAGGCGGAGAGCCTCGTGGCGGTCACCGAACCGTGGCTGTCGTGCGACGACTGCTTCGAACAGGTCGACACGTTCGTCGACGGCCTCATCTCGGATGGGCGAGGACCGGACGAGCCGCTGCGGGTACACCTGGCTCGTTGCCCTGCCTGTTACGAGGAGGCCGAGACGCTGGTCTCCCTCGCAGCCGACGACGCCGGCCTCGACGAGGACCTGGCATTGGAGAGCTTCCGAAGGTCGGTGACCACACCGTCCTGAAATTCGGGTTCATCCCGAACGTCTGCGCCGCCGGGGCGGAACGTCGGAGAGGTCACGCCGCTCTGGGATGGGCCTCGAACCAGTCGAAGGCGAGCTTGGTGGCGTCGATGGTGTGTGTGGTCGGTCCGATGTCGATCTCGGCGCCCGGCCAGGTGTGGCCGCCTCCGATGATCGTGTACAGGACGACGTCGGCAGTGCAGTTGCGATACGTCCACCGCTCCACGTCGTCGCCGATCTTCTTCTTGTCCGGCTCGGGGTCGCACCCGTTGCCCTTCGCCCAGTTCGCGATGTTGTCGTGAGTGCCGGGTAGGCCGGCGTTCGGGCTGTCGGGGAAGTCGTGGCCCGATCCTTCGCCGTAGGGGACGGTGGGATCCGCGGTGCCGTGGAAGGCGACGACCGGCACCGGCGGGCACGGGTCGAGGCGGATCTCGACAGTGACGAGCGCGGCGGAAGCGAACGTGTCCGGAACGGTGCACGCCGTGACGGCCGCCTTCCACGCACCCAGCGACATACCCATGATGTGGACCCTGTTGGTGTCCACGCAGTACCGGCTCTCCACGTCCTTCAGCAACGCGACGAGGAAGTCACGATCCGAGCCGGTATCGCCGAGTTGCCATTGCCCGTCGATCGCCTCGGGAGCGACCGTGATGAAACCGCGTTTCGACGCCTCGTGCGGCACCTGTCCGTAGAGGCTCGCCTCCTTCGCGTTCGATCCGGAACCGTGGAGGTTGAACACGAGTGGCGTCGGGTCGTTCGGGTCGTAGCCGGCAGGTACGCCGAGCCGGTAGAGACGTTCGGTCCCGTCGACGTCGATCGTGCGCTCCACGTCGCCGGGGAGATCCTTGGTGATCGTCGGGGCGTCGGCCGGTGTCCCACATCCCGACGTGGGCGACGCCGGGACACTGGTCGCGGAGTCGGTCGTCGTGGTGGTCGTGGCCGCGGCGGTCGCCGTCGACGTCGACCGCTCGCTCGACTCGGCGGTCGTCCCGTCGCTCCCGCTGCCACTGCAACCGGCGAGCACGGTTAGGAGGAGTGCCACCACGACTGCTGCGGCACCGGGGGAGCGACCGGTCGAGGACATGCGCGTCATCATGCCCGAACTTTTCGATTGGTACCCTCCGCCGATGGCGCCCCCGACGTTCCCATCCGGACTCGACGAGCACGCGCTTCCGTCGACGTCGATCATCGAAACCTGGATCGAAGAGGTGTTCAGCCACGGGGTCCGCCGGCCGGGCTACGACGCCGACGTGTGGGCCGAGCAGTTCATCGCGGAGCAGTTCCGTGATTTCGGACTCGAATCGGTCCGTCTCGAACTGGCGAACCTAACTCGTTGGACCCCGCACGACTGCTCCGTGCGCTTCGTGACCAGCGACGGTACGACGCGGGAGATCGACGCCTTCCCGCTGCCGCACGCACCGGCCGTTGCCGATCTGGAAGTCGAGTTGGTCGTGTTCGACGACGACCACCCCGAACTGGCAGCAGGGAAGGCAGCGTTGGTCGACGCTCCTCTCCTGTCCGCCGCGCCGGCGACCTTCGCCCACATGAACGTCGACCCGGACGACACCGAGCCGCGGGTCTACGACCCCGACGGCACGTTCGCCGACGAGAGTCACCTGCTGCCCTTCACCCGCTTCGTGCAGGACGTGACCGACTCGACCGCCGCCGCCGGTGCGGCCGTCTTCCTCGGAACCCTGACCGGCTACCCCGCCGACTCGTTCAGGTACTACGTCCCCTACACGGGCGAACCCGGAGCGATCCCCGGTGTCTGGATCAGCGGCACCGACGGCGCTTGGCTGCGGGAACGTGCGGCCGAAGGCCCGGTGACGGTCCACATCTCCATCGACGTCACCGACGAACCGTTCGTCAGCCACAACGTCGTCGGCGAACTACCCGGGGCCGACGACGAGGTCGTGATGATCGGTTCCCACCACGACGGTCCGTGGTCATCGGCGGTCGAGGACGGCACCGGCATCGCTCTCGTTCTCGCGCAGGCCAAGTTCTGGGCCACCCAACCGCCCGAGGCGCGACCCCACCGCCTCGTGTTCGTCGTCCAGGCGGGCCACATGTGCGGGGCGGCAGGCCTGCACGCCTACATCGAGACCCACCGCGACGTCTTGGAGCAGGTGGTGCTGGCCGTGCACCTCGAACACGCCGCTCTCGACGCCGTCGAGCGTGACGGCGAACTCGTCGTCAGCGATCGCTGCACCCCTCGTTGGTTCTTCACCAGCCGGAACCCGAACCTCGAACGCTCCGTGTTCGACTCGATCGTCGCGGAGGACCTGCGACGATCGATGCTCCTGGTCCCCGACGCGATCGGGCCGCGGCCCACCACCGACGGCTCCTACTACTTCGACGAGGGCGTTCCCATCGTCCAGTTCCTGAGTGCGCCCTTCTACCTGTTCGACGAGATGGACACCCTCGACAAGGTCGACCGCACGAACCTGCTGCCCCTGACCCGAGCAGCGGTGAGGATCGTCGAATCCACCCGAGGTGTGTCGGCTTCCGCGATGCGAGCAGGGACCCGAAGCTCGTAGCGCCCGAAACGCTTCGGGGGTGCACCCTCGTCACCTCGAAGGGCCGAGCGCCGCGCGGATCGGTGTGTGAAGCTCGCGCCGATGACCGACCTCGCTGCGCTGCTAGACGACCTCGCGGCCGAAGGCCGAGCTCTCGAGGACATCGTCGGATCGCTCTCGCCGCAACAGTGGGAAGCGCCGACACCCGCCCCGGGCTGGACCGTCGCCACCCAGGTCGCACACCTCGCCTGGACCGACGATGTCGCGACCATCGCAGCGACCGACGAGTCCGCCTTCGGTCAGATCATCGAAGCGGCGATGGCGAACGTCGACGGTTTCGTCGACGACGGCGCTTTCGATCTGGCCCGACTCGATACGGCCGAGCTCCTCGACCGTTGGCGTTCGGGCCGTGCGCGTCTCACCGAGGCGCTCGCCGCCGTGCCGGAGGGCCGAAAGCTCCCGTGGTTCGGTCCGCCGATGAGCGCCGCGTCGATGGCGACAGCGCGACTCATGGAGACCTGGGCCCACGGCCAGGACGTGGCCGATGCCGTCGGCGCGAGCCGTACCTCGACGGCTCGCCTCCGACACATCGCGCACATCGGCGTACGAACCCGCGACTTCGCATTCGTCACCAACGGACTGGACGTGCCAGGTGAGGAGTTCCTCGTTTCCCTCACCGGCCCGGACGGTGACGTCTGGTCATGGGGTCCCGCCGACGCCGCCCAGCGGGTCACCGGACCGGCATCGGACTTCGCCCTTCTCGTGACGCGCCGACGCCATCCCGACGACCTGTCACTGGTCGCCGTCGGAAAGGACGCCGAACGGTGGCTCGCCATCGCACAGTGTTTCGCCGGTCCGCCCGGAACTGGCCGGGATCCCGGCCAGTTCGGGTAGCTGCTGCCCGAGGGGGTGGCGGTTGCCGTCAGGTGACGGTCGGGCGGGTGCCTTCGACCTGCTCGATCCGCTCCGCGAGACGTCGCGTCAGACGCTCACGGACCTCGGCCGCGTCCGGGGCGTCGATGAGGTTGCGGAGCTGGTGGGGGTCCCGTTCGTTGTCGTACAGGTGGGTGCCGACGTAGCGATCGGCGGAGGGACGCAGATGCCCAGCGAACGGGTTCCGAGCGGGCGCCTTGGCTGCGTAGGTGTGGGTAGGCGTGCGGATGGCCCGACCGATCTGGGATTCGCTGATCTGGACGAAGACCTCGTCGGGGACGCCCGCTTCCGTCCGCAGGTCACGGCCGTCGAGGCCGGGGTCCTCGCCCCCGGCGGCGGAAACGATCGTCGGTAGGAGGTCCAGGTTCGTCGCGAAGTCGTGCCGTCGTTCACCGCCCCGGAACCCCGGACCGGCGATCACCAGTGGTACCCGGATCGACGCGTCATGTGGGCTTCGCTTGTACTCGAGGTTGCGGGTGCGGAAGTGGCTGCCGTGGTCGCTGGTGAACACGACGAGCGTGTCGTCGAGCCGCCCACGCCGTTCGAGATGGTCGAGCAGCCGACCGAGGTTCGCGTCGATGCTGGCGCAGCAGGCGAGGTACGCGGCGTAGCTCCAGCGCCAGTCGCCCCGCCACCGTGGGAGGTCGCCTGGCCGGTCGAAGTCCCGGAAGCGAGTCGCCCAACCCTTGGGCCCGATGGTGCGGAACCGGTCGTTCTGGTGGTGCGGTTCGAGGAACGACACGAACATGAAGAACGGCCGCTTCTCGTCGAACCTGTCGAGTCGTTCGATCGCGATGTCGGTCAGTGCGTCGACACGGAAGCCGTGCAGGTCGACCTGCCGGCCACTCTCGTCGTAGACGTGACCCCTGTAGGCGCCGGATGTGTGCTCGAGCGCGTCCGCGGCGACCCACACGTCGCGGTAGCCGCCCCGACGTTCGGGCGGCACTGGCTTGCGCTCGAAACGGATCTCGGGACGATCCGCCGGCAGGTTGCGGCCGCGGTTGGAGGCCAGGTGCCACTTGCCGATGTAGCCGGTCTGGTAGCCGAGCGCGTTCATGCGGTCGGCGAGCGTCTCGGTTCCCGGGGGCAGCGCGATGCCGTTGCGCCAGCAGGACGTGGTCGTCGGGTACAGGCCCGTCTGGATCGCTGCTCGGGCCGGACCGCAGACAGGTTGGACGGTGAAGGTCTCCTCGAACGCGACACCGTCGGCGGCCAGAGCGTCGAGCCGTGGCGTGACGGGAAGGCGTTGCCCGAACACGCCGCACGAGTCGGGGCGCTGCTGGTCGGAGAGCACCACGAGCACGTTCGGCTGATCCATCCAGCCACCGTATGCCCCACCCGACTGCCAAAGATCCTCCCCACCCACCGATCGGCCCGCCCACCCCACCGATCGGGCCGCTCACCCCACCGATCGGCGCGCCCGCCCCACGAAATGGCGTAGTTCTCCGTCGCTATCCGACGGGTAGCTACGCCATTCCGCGAAGTGGGAGAGGGGCGCAGCGCCGGTGACCGTGACACACGATGTGATTCATACGTATGTATGATTCTGACATGAGTTCTGCGTCCACCAAGTCCCAACTCATCGAGGCGACTCGCTCGGCGATCCGTGACCTCGGGATCGGCGGGGCCACCGCACGGGAGATCACGGGCCGGGCATCGGCGAACCTGGCGTCGATCCCGTACCACTTCGGATCGAAGGACACGCTCGTGGCCGAGGCGCTTCTTGTGGAGACGCGGGAACTGATCGCGCCTGTATTGGACCTCCTGGCCAGCGATAGGCCTGCTGCCGAACGGGCGACCGAAGCGGTGACGGTGCTCAACAACCTTTTCGAGGCCAGTCGGAGCCAGGTCCCCGTCTACCTCGCCGCCCTCGCCGTGTCCTCACACTCCAGCGAGGTCGCCGACGGACTCGCCGATCTGTGGGCCGATGTGAGGAAAGCGCTGGCCGCGGACATCACCCGCCAGTTGAAGGCGGACGCCCTTCCCCAGTGGGTGGACCCTCAGGCCATGGCGGCTCTCATCCTCTCCCTCGTCAACGGCATCGTCATCGCATCCCAGGTCGACCCCGAAGGCCCCGACCACCGGGCAGTTGCGGCGCAGTTCCTGACGCTTCTCCTCGCTGCCGGAGGCATGCCCGGTGGAATCAACGAAGGGGAGCAGGCGTGATGGTCATCGCCCTCGGGGTCTGCGCGGTGACGATCGTCGTCGGTGCGGCGCTTGTCGTCATGGACCGCCGGGGTGCCTCCGGAACATCTCGTGCATCTCGGGGAACATCACACGAACCGGATAGGCGGCGTGACCGGTGGTCCGCGGCGCTGGTCGCGGGAGCGCTCCTGTGGGTGGTCGTGGCGGTCCTGGCGCTGTTCTTCGTTCCGATGGTCGCCGAGGAATCGGTGACCGAGTCTTCGGGTGGCGGCGAACCGGTCTGGTCGAGAGAGACCCGGCCGCTAATCGATGCCGGCCTAGGGGTGGAAATAGCCGCGGTCGTCGTCGCAGTCGGCGTTGTGGCTTTGGCTTTGCGGTTCGGCAGGCCCCCACGGTCCGTCCTGTTCGTCCTCGGCTATGTGTCGCTCGGGTTCTGCGTGATCTCCGCGGCGTCCATCGGCATCCTCTTCATCCCGGTCCCGTTGCTCCTCCTGGTCTCGGCGGGCCTGGCCGAAGCCGGACCTCGTTCCAGGAAGGGGTTCACATGGCTCGAAGCCGGGCGGCAGTCGCCCGCGATACGCGGCCGACGGGCTAGCGCCGCGGTGCGCTTGGGGAATCGTTCGGGGTGCGTGCCGGTTGACCAGCGCCGAGACCGATAGGAAGAAGCGATGGCAGCGAACTACGGCGAAGTGATCGAGACCGAACGGATCACACCCCGCATCATCAGGGTGATACTCGGAGGAGAAGGCCTCGCGGACTTCACTCCGACGCCGTTCACCGACCAGTACGTGAACGCCCTCATCATCCCGGACGGTGCCCCCTACGAGGTTCCCTTCGACGTCGAACACGCACGGTCCCTGGCGGTCGAACACCGTCCGGCGGGGCGGCGGTACACGATCCGCTGGTGGGACGAGTCGACTCGCCGTCTCGCGCTGGACTTCGTCGTGCACGGAGACGTCGGACGCGCGGGACGATGGGCCAACCACGCCCAGCCGGGAGACCGGTTGCAGTTCCTCGGACCATCGGGCGCGTACGCGCCGGACCCGGAGGCCGACGAGCACTTGATGGTCGGCGACGAGAGCGCCATCCCAGCGATCTCAGCATCCCTGGAACGTGTGCCCGAAGGCCGCCGCGTGCAGGCCGTCCTCGTGGTCGACGACCTCGACAACCGACTGGTCCTCGAGTCACCCGGAGAGCTCGACATCATCTGGGTGCATCGCTGCGAAGCGGATCCCGGCGACCGAGACCAGTTGCTGCGTGCCGTCGAAGCGATCGAACTCGGGACGGGCCACGTCCAGGCCTTCGTCCACGGGGAAGCCAACGAGGTCCGTTCGATCCGTCGTCACCTGCTCGGCGAGCGCGGCATCCCGAGGGAGCACACCTCGATCTCGCCCTACTGGCGCCGGGACCACACCGACGAGCAGTGGCGCGAGGTCAAGAAGGAATGGCTGCGCGAGTGGGAGGGAGACACGCCCCCGACAACCACGGACTCCTGATCGCACACTCGGGCTGGGGCCGGAACGCCGGCCCAGTGGGTCAGACCGCCAGTTCGTCGCGTGAGGATTCGCTGCGGCCGGGTTCGACGAGGTCGAGGTCGCCGGACAGCGCACGTGGACGTGCCCAACTGGCGATCACCGGGTCGTCGGTGAGGATGATGACCTGCGGAGGGCCGCTCGTCCGCTCGACGAGTTCGAGCAACTCCACCCTGGTCCGCTCATCCAGAGCGCCGAGCGGGTCGTCGATGATCAACGGGAGACTCTCGCCGTCGTGGCCGGCGCGCCGCAGGCGTGCGGCGTGGGTGATGAGCGAATGGGCGAGCTCCACCACCTGATCGTTGATCTCGACACCGCCTGGCGAGACACGGCCGAGGGTACGAAGCTGACGCCGCAACTGGGCGGTCGCCTCGATCTCGTCATGGTGTTCGAAGGCCCATTCGACGCTCACGTCACCGGCGAGCTGCGTCCATCGAACGGCTGCAGACCTGTGGTCCTCGGCCACTGCGGTGAGTCTCTTGTGCTGCTCGGTGCTGTCGAACAACCCGTCCACCTGGCTGACCATGTAGCCCAGGTAGCTGTTCGCCCCGGCCTGGGCCAGAGCGGTGCGCTCGGCGCGGTGCGCGGTCTCGGCCCTGAGGTGGTACAGCAGAACCAGCGCCAGCGCGAGCACTCCCACGACCCCCAACAGGAAGGCCGTGTCCGGACGGGCGAACCACGCCGGTACCGCCATGCCGAGCGAGGCGAACGCAACCAACGCGCTGAGCCGCTTCACCCGAGCCTCCTGCTGGTCGGCTCGTTCGTGGACCTGGTGACGGCGTTCGATCTGCGCGACGGTCTCGGCATCGTCGGCGCGGGCGACCTTCTCGGTGATCTGAGCGAGTTCTTCGTCGGTGATCCGGACTCGTGAAGCAGCGGACCAGAGTTCGCCCTGGTCGATCGACGCAAGGCGGTTCAGTACCTCGTCGTCGGGCGAGTCCGCGACGCTCGACGAGCTGTCGAAGAGCATCGTCTCCCGCGCTCGACGCGGGTCCAACCCGTGCCAGGAGAGAAGGTCGATGCGGCCATCGGCGGCGCGGAAGTCGTCGCTGCGGTCCTCGCCCGATGCGACGCTCACGACACGGTGGGCGCCCTGGGAGGGGCGGAACACGACGAGTTGAGCGCCCTCGTCGTCGGTCAACTCGAGGTGGACACCGGAGCGAGTCGCCCCCAGCGCCCCGATGAGTTCGTCAGCGATCACTCCCCTTACCTGCGGGGGCACCCCGGCGATGACCGTCAGCCGAGGATGCATCGACAGCGAAAGAGCCTGTTCGGCCCCTGCTTCGATCACTAGACGCGAGAAACGCACATCGTGTTCATCGGCATCCTGGCGCAGTCCTTGAGAGACGTCCTGCGAGCGTGACCTTCGACCTCGGACGTTTCGGCCGTCCATCGGGCTTTCGTCGCCTCGGGTGGCCCTGGCTATGCTGACCGACCGGTCCCACGGGTCCCCGCGCGCGGGGAGATCGGGGCTCCGTGCCTCCTTAGCTCAGTCGGCAGAG
>JAGQSN010000230.1 GCA_020439555.1 Acidimicrobiales bacterium
GACCGTCTGAGCTATTGCCGGAAATCGGGGTTTCGAACCCCGGAAACCACCTTGCCTTTCAAGGCTTTGGGGTCGTTTCGGGAAGGCGAAAGCGTAATGGCGGAGAGGGTGGGATTTGAACCCACGGACGGGTTACCCCGTCACCTCCTTAGCAGGGAGGCCCGATCGGCCAGACTCCGGCACCTCTCCGAGCGGGCAGAAGCGTACACGCACGCGTCGTTCGGTCGAACCCGAGATGTCGCTGCTGAACGATCCTTTCGACTCGCTCCGCTCGCTCAAGGAGCGAACATCCCGATGGTTGAGCCGAGCAAGGCGAAGTCGAAACCAGGTCACATGCCCGCGGGCCCTACGATGCCCGGCGGAGCGGTGGCAGAGTGGACGAATGCACCGGTCTTGAAAACCGGCGACCTGCAAGGGTCCGAGGGTTCGAATCCCTCCCGCTCCGCCCAGAGGTCGACACGTAGTGAAGCTTCAAACCCAGCGGCTACCACGTCGCTGCCAACCGGCGTGCGGGTCAACCGCCTGCGGTAAGGCTGGTCCGTTCTGCCACTCTGCCGAGGCGATGCAGGTCCTCGGCGAGGGCCGCAGTGCGGTCACGGTGGCCCTTTATCAGCACGGCGTACAGAACTCCGAGCATCTTGGGCACCTTCACGACCTCGAAGCTCTGCGTGATCTGCGTGCCACCGTCGACCACGTCCAGCACGATCTGCCACACGGAGCTGTCCGGATAGAGGGCAGTCGGTACCGTGCGCCACACAAGTTGGTAGGGCTCCGCCAACACGACCTCGCACTCGCGGCCCCAGCGGAAGATTCCAGCTCGGTTGCGACCCCGGAAGCGCGCACCGGGCTTGGCCTCGGTCGCGCCTCCGAGCCACCTGACGGCGACACACTCGTGACTCCATTCGCCGACGCGGGTCACGTCACCTCCCACCTTGGCCCGATCGAAGGGAAGGACGTATGGCGATCCACTGCATCCTGAAAGCGGACTGATTACTCGAAAAAAGTGGACTAATCGCTCCGCTTTCGGTATCGTCTAGTTCGACCGGCCTATGTCGGCGGACCCACAGACTGGACTCCGGGGGGAGAACGCGATGCGTCTCACACATCGACGTGACCGTGAACCGCTTCGCGCGAACCATCCGGTCGTCCTCGGGGGCGACGAAGCGGGTGAAACCCTCGTCGAGACGCTCGCCTCGGTGTTGCTGACCGGTCTCGTGGTAGTGGCGCTCCTCGGCGGCCTCCTGTCCGCCCTGCGCGCAGCGACCACCCAACGGACCGTCGCCAACGCAGAGGTTGCGGCCCGCAACTACGTGGAGGCGCTCAACGACGCCCCGTACATCGCATGCGCCACCCCGGCGTTCTACGAGAACCCGGCTGGCTTCGATCCCGTGTCGGGAACCAGTTTGCGGGTCACGTCGGTCCAGGGGTGGGTCCGGGACAGCGAGCCTGCGACCTTCGCGCCGTTCGAAACCGGCTGCTTCGACGACACGGGACTCCAGGAGGTCACCTTCGAGGTCGACGGACCAGGGTCCGGTGATCATCTCGTCCGTCGGGTCCTGAAGCGATACGACGGCAACAGCGACGGGCTGGTCGGCGCGCCCGTCCCGGGGGACGCGGTTCGATGCACGGTCGAAGCCGCGGCCGACACCACGGTCGATACCGGAAACCCCACTTCGTCGTTCGGTACCGACGACTCGATGACCCTCGGCACGGGCGGATCGGGTGAACAGGCCGCACTCGTCCGCTTCGACATCAACCCGGGAACCACCTCCTGCCTGGAAGGTGGAACCCTGCCCGGAGGCCTCCAGGTCCAAGGGGCGACGATGCGCTTCTTCACGTCGCGCATCGTCGGGAGCCCCGACTGTGGGACCTCCTGCTGGCACACGGTCGACCAGGTCGAGGACTCGTGGAGCGAATCGACCACCTGGAACACCCGCCCGTCGCTGCTGGCTGGTGCGGGCACCGGCACCGTCGAACACGGCACCGGCACGGGTGACTACACACCTCGCTACCAACTCCTCTCCACCCGGGAACTCACCGACCAGGTGTCGACCTTCTACCGGTTGCCCGATCTCAACCACGGCTGGCAGATCAGCCGTGCGTGCGCACCGGCGCACCCGGAACACACCTGTGACACGGCCCGGTTCCAGATCCGCAGCCGGGAGTGGTCGGTGCCCCTCGAGCGGCCTCTCCTGTCGATCGTCCTGGCCCCGAGCCTCACCGACGCCAAGCAGATCCGGAACGTCGGCATCGGTGGCTGTGCATCCGTGTTCGACGACAGCCGGTCCGACGCCGGCGAACTCGTCGCCTTCCCGTGCTCGGGCCGCGGCTGGCAGTCCTTCTGGTCCACGAGCGGTCGCTACAAGGGCGTCAACTCCGGCAAGTGCTTCGAGACCGGGAACGTGCCGACAGCCGGAACCCGCGTCGCCCAGTGGGGCTGCCACGACAACAACTGGCAGAAATGGGTGGTCGACGGTGCCGCCATCAAGTACGCACCGGACCAGACCAAGTGCCTGGCGATCCGCGGCGGCAGCACGGTGCCGGGAACGAAGCTCGAGATCGCGGTCTGCGACGGCAGCCCGTCGCAACGGTGGGTCGTCGAACCGGTGCGCAGCATCCCTCCGCCTTCCTCGCCGATCCGGCTCTACAACGCTGGAGGCGACAACTGCCTCGACGTCGACATCAACAAGACACAGGACGATCTCCACGTCGGTGACTGGGCGCAGGCCTACCCGTGCCTCGGCGAGACCAGGACCAGCCAGAGCTTCACCTTCACCACCGACGGTCGGCTCGTCAGCTCCAAGGAACGTGGCCTGTGCCTCGGCTGGAACGACACCGACTCGCGCACGAACCTCGTCACCGTCCAGAACTGCGACCAGTACGCCCGCCAGCAGTGGTTCCTGCAGGGCACCCAGCTGATCAACCTGCGCAACGGCAAATGCCTCCAGGGCGGGCGGGACATCGACTGGATCCGTCTCGAGAGCTGTTTCGACGCCGCCACGAACCCTGCGAAGCAGTGGACGTTCGAACCGGCCAGTGCACCCGCCCGGGCCGTTCCGGTCCGCTACCGCAACCGCCAGTACGGCGACTGCATGCAGCCGGCGAGCCTGTGGGGGAACGGCCAGTCGATGATCGGTGTCCCGTGCGGAGGTGCCGGCAACGGCCAGTCGGTCCTGCGGACCCGCAAGGGCGAGATCCGCTTCACCGATCAGCACCCCGTCTGTATCCAGGTGAACAGCGCCGCGACGAACAACCCCGTCAACATCTGGACGTGTGACCAGCAACCCGACGACAACAATCCGTCGAACACCCACCAGCAGTTCGAGTACACGTCGGGCGGCCAGCTCAAGATCGTGGGCGGTGCACGGGGTTGTGCCGAGGGTCTCGGTGACGGCCGCACCGTCTACCTGCGCACGTGCGACTCGAACAACCAGGCACAGATCTGGGACGAGGAGATCGTCGACGACACGGCCTTTCCCGTCCAACAGATCAGCAACGTCCAGACCGGAAGCTGTCTCGAATACCCGGTGACGGGCAGCAACGCCGTCGCCTCGCCCTGTGCGGGCCCGGCCGCCACCCGCCAGGGTTTCGTGTGGTTCGCGAACGGTCACATCCGCCGATCCGCGTCGATCAACCAGTGCCTGAAGGCCAACGGATCAGGGAACGACTCGACGTTGACGTGGGCCGACTGCGACGGCACGAAGAACGAACAGCTCTGGGACCGGACGGATCGTGGCGACGGCACCTTCAGGCTGAGCACGCGCCAATCAGGGGCACGTTGCATCGAGGGCTCGTGGGACGCGCGCGACGTCAAACTTCGGGACTGCAGCAACAGCGCCTGGCAGGGATGGAAGTTCGAGGCCCAGACCGACAGCCGCACCATCGTCCAGGTTCGCAACGTCCTGGACAACTCATGCATGGACGTTCCGAACGGGATCACACAGGGCTCGAACGTGTTCTCCCTGCCTTGCGACCCGGCCAACAACCCGGGCCAGGCGCTCGTCGAGTACCAGGTCGGTACGGGCCTGCTCGAACTGCGCTTCCGGGACAACCCGGGCGTGTGCATCGATGTGAACGGCGACGGCGCGACCGGCAAGGTGATGCTGGCCTGGAACTGCAACCGTGGGGCCTCCCAGCGCTTCCGGACGCCGGGCGACGCCCTCCAGATCCTCAACGGCAGCGATTCGGCGACGGGCCGTTGCGAGGGATACGACGACGCCACGGGGACCATCAGGTCCCAGACGTGCCAGTACGCGTCGCCCGGCGGGCCGCCGATCGATCGGCAGATCTTCCGTCGGGAGGCGATCGGCTCGACCGGAACCTCCCAGGCCATCTCGCTGAGGCTCGCCTCCGGCGGTGGCACCTGCGTCGACATCGACGCGAACACTGCGACCGGCTACTCGCAGGGCGTCGGTCTCGTGGGCTTCCCATGCCTGGCAACCTGGCGCAACAACCAGGCGTTCGTGCTCGGAAGCAACGGCCTCGTCCGCTCCGCCGTCACCCCATCCCTGTGCCTCGACGCCAACGGCGGCGGCAACGGTTCGACCCTGCTGCTGTGGGGTTGTGACTCCTCCAACCAGAACCAGATCTGGAGGTTCGACGCCGGGCGGCTCCGGAACCTGCGTGGCTCGACCCTCAGCCGGTGCGTCACCGTCAGCGGAGACGGAGCGGCAGCGACGACGACCGACTGCACGACCGGTGCCGACCAGCAGATCACCACGGTCCCGTTCGGAAGTGCCCCACGGGCAGGCGCCGTCGGGCGTATCCGTCAGGACAACGACTGCCTCGAGGCCAGTCAACTGCCCGACTCGGGCAACACGCCGCAGGTGTGGAGCTACCCGTGCTCGATCGACCGGCTCGGTCAGCAGGTCATCCAGCTGAACAACGGGCAGTTCCGGGCGAGGAACAACACGACCCGCTGCCTCGACGCGAACCACGGCTGGGTCGGCGAGGGTCTCAAGTTCGACGCCTGCCACGTTCCCGCATCCAGCAACCCGCAGCAGGCCTTCGACCTCGCAGGAACGTTGCGAACCCGGGCGACCGAAGGCGGGGTCCGTCGCTGCGTGACACACGAGGGCGCAGGGGCGAGCGTCCTGCAACAGGTGTGCGGCGGATCCGGGCAGGACTGGTACTTCGAGGAGCTCTCATGACCGGCGACGATCGGCTCGGAACGAGACCTGGCAGCATCTTGCACGTACCCTCCAGGGCCTCGGCTCCGGGCGGGTCCGCGGGCTTCACGCTCGTGGAGCTGATGGTCGCTCTGACGTTGGGCGTGTTGATCGTCGGTGTCGTCGTGAACGCGTTTGGCTCGATGTCCCGCGGGACCAAGACCGCCGAAGGGTCCATGCGCAGCTCCGGATCGGCGCTCAAGTCCTCGACCTGGTTCGCCGACGACGTGGCCGACGCGCTGAACGCCGGCACGTCGGCGGGTATCAGACGCGGTCAGCCGGGTTGTGGGGGGGATCCGGCGAGCGTTCTGCGCTTCCTCAAGCCCGGCTCCTCGGGGGTGACGGTGCGGAGCTGGTCGGTCGTCGACGCCCCCGCGGGTCGACGGCTCGAGCGACGCACCTGCTCAGGTGCCGACCTGGCCGCAGCCCTCGCGGCCCCGGTGACGAGGGAGCAGGTCGTCGTGGACGACCTCGACGACGGAACCGACGCCGCGGTGGCGACCTGCCGGGCGACACCCGGCTCCGATCCGGCGCCTTCGACCGAGCAGGGAGACAAGCAGTGCCGGCTCGTGTCCCTAACGGTGCAGACCGTCACCGGTTACCGGTTCACGATCGAAGGGAGTCAACGTCCGGTCCAGTCGCCGAGTTCGAGTCCCGTCACGGAGAAGCGGTGCACGCTGCTGTCCAGCGCGGACACTTTCGTCAACTCGTACCACCCCGACACGAACTACGGATCGGCCGATCACGTCAGCATCTTCAAGCGGTCGAGCGGTGAGCTGATCAGCCTGATCAAGGTGAACCTCGGTGGCAGGTGCACGGGCGAGGACGAGCCGGCCTCGTTGCCCGGTGGCAGGCGCATCCTCGACGCCCAGCTCAAGATCAAGCTCATCCGCTACCGGGACCCGGGACTGTGCCAGTACGAGGGGCTCCACCAGGTCCGGGTCTGGGGTCAGCCGTGGGACGAGAACAGCCTCACCTGGAACAACTGGAGCGACGGCTTCCAGGCCGGTTCGAACGCCTACGTGTTCGACGCGCGCTGTGACGACGTGCGCAAAACGTTCAGCATCCCGGTGCTCCAGGAGGTGACCCAGTGGTACCGCGGCGCGAGCCGTGGCGGTTGGGCGAACAACGGGTGGCGGATCGACCGTCAGGCGGCTCCGAACCCTCAGGACATGGGCGAAGGCGACGGCTTCTGGTGGGGAAGCCGCGAGAGCCTCGACTCGACCGAATGGCCTCGGCTGGTGATCACGTGGGAGTGAGGAAACACGTTCGCAGGGTCTCGTTCCGTTCGGCACCGGCACGGGCTCGTGCGTCGCACGCCGAGGACGGCCGGAGCGGCGAGTACGGCGGTTCGTTGGTCATCGTCCTCGCCGTGCTGCTCTTCGGCAGCCTGGTGATCGGCGCGCTCATGTTCTACGCGCAGACCCAACTGCGATCGGCCAGTACGTACCGGCAGCGCAACGACGCGATATCCCAGGCCGAAGGTGCCGTCGACCTCACGATCGCTCGTATCCGTGACGACCTGTTGCAGGGACGTGAAGGCTCGACCGTCACGTCCACCTACCACGAGGCCACCGCCACCTGCACCGGTCAGCCGGGAAGCGGTGCCCCGTCCGGGACGGGCCGGGCGGACCGGGTCGTGGACTGCACCGCTGCAGCGGGCGGTCGCAACCGCCTGACCGTCACGGTGAAGATCCTCGACGGGAACGGGGACCAACCCGGCACGGACGTGCAGGTCCTCGCCCGTTCGATCATCTCCTGATCTGCCGGTCCGACGATGGACCGGTAACGGGCGGACCGGTCAGCGGCGTCGCGGGATCGTGAGGGTCGGTCTCGAGCGCGTACACGTACGGCGCGCCGTCGTCGGCGGCCCGACCGGCAGGAATCGACCGGGCCGACGTATTGTCGCCTGCGATGTCGCTTCGATGGCGATTCGAGGGTCGGCGGGCCGAACTCGATGCGGTCGAACATGACCTCGACGCAGGGATCGGCACCGTCATCTATGCAGGGCCGGGTGTCGGCAAGACTGCGCTGGCCAACCAGGTGGTCGAGCGGTTGACCTCCCGGGGTCGCCGAGTCGAGCGCGTCATCGGGTCGACCCCGCAGCCGTTCCCGCTCCAGGCATTCGCGCCTCTCATCGCCGCGGGAGCCGACACGGACATCGACACGTTCGCACGAACTGCACTGATCACCGAGAAGCTCCGCGCCGAACCCGGCGCACCCAAGACCGTCCTCCTGGTCGACGACGCGCAGTTCCTCGACGAGTCGTCGATCAACGTGCTGCTCCAGTTGGCCGGCGGCGAGGTCGTGGTGATCCTCGCGACGGTACGTGCCGAGCACGACGCGTCTTCGCCCAGCGACCTCGCCAGGCTTTGGTCGGGTGACACGTGTCGGAGACTCGACCTCGCGCCGCTCGGAGTTGACGACTGCGACCGGCTGCTGCGCTATGCCCTCGGAGGTGACGTCGACCTGCGAGCGGTGCACACGCTGGTGGACCATGCGCATGGCAACACCTTTCTCCTTCGGGAGTTGGTGCTCGCCTCGGTCTCCGACGGCGTGCTGCGCAGGTCGAACAACGTGTGGATCCTCGACGGACTGCCGTCGACCGGACGGGGCGTGGCTGACCTCGTCTCCGATCGGCTGAATCTGCTCGACCCCGAACTCCGGGCGGCGCTCGACGCGATCGCGGTCGGTGAACCGTTGCGTCTCCGGGTCGCTGAGCACCTGGTCGGGACAGGACACCTCGAAGCGCTCGAGGCCGAACATTTGATCGTGTGCGCCGAATCGTCCGGGGAACCGATGATCAGTGTCGCGCACTCCACGTTGGCGAAGGTCGTTCGCGACACGCTGCCGCGCACACGATTGCGGCGGCTCCACCTCGATCTCGCCCGCCTCTTCGAGCGGAGCTCGCCCGACCCCGTCGCCGTTGTACGGAGTGCTCGGTGGCGACTCGCGGAAGGTGTCGCCTGCGATCCTCATTTTCTGATGACGGCAGCGGCCGCCGCCCGGACCTTCGATCTCTCGACGGCTGAGGTCCTGGCTCGGGCCGCTGCCGACCAGGACCCCTCGGTCGAAGCGGTCACGCTGCTCGCCTCCATCCTCACATCTGCGGGACGCTCCGAAGAGGCTGCCGAACTGTTCGACCTGCTCCCACCCGCCGAGTTGGAACGTGGCGATCAGGACCTCGTCCTGTTCATGCAGTCGGTCGGCGTCGGGTTGCGCGCCGGCGACCCGGAAGCAGGGATCGCGCTCCTCGACCGACCCGGTGGGTCGGCTCGCTTGCGCGGCATGCAGTCGACGCTGCTGCTTCTCGACGGTGCCGTGGAAAAGGCGCAACGGCTGGCGGCTGCGGTCCTCGACGATCCGGCCTCGGACGGCACGGCGCGCGCCGTCGCCGGGATCGGCGCCGTGGGCAGCCACTTCTACCTCGGGGCGAGCACCGAACTACGCCGTCGCTTTCAGGTCGCAGCCGTCGACGCCGCACGCGAAAGCGCGAGCAACCCGCATGCCATCGGGCAGATCGAGGTCAACGCGTTCTGTGCGATCGCTGAATCCGGCTCCCTCGACGAGGCCGAGGCGCTCGCCCGCAACAGGTTGGACGAAGGTTTGCAGGGTGACGACGATGCCGGGTGGGATCGATCCCGCTGGGCGTACGTCCTCGGGCGGGTGGCGCTGATCCGGGGGAATCTGCCGGAGGCTGTCCGGATGCTCCGTTTGGCGAGCGCGACACCGGCACCATTCGATCTTCCGTTCCACCGCTACAACGTGTCGTTCCTGGCGCGCGCCTTGGCGGGCATGGGCGAGAGTGCCGATGCCCGCAGGGCTATGGATGCCGTCCCGACAGAGCTCCCGCGGTTCCGCCTGTTCGAACCCGAACTCGAGCTTGCAGAGGCCGCGATCCTCTCGGCCGACGGTCACCTGGCAGCGGCAGCAGAGCGCGCAGCTTCGGCAGCCGAGTTGGCTGCGGTGAGTCACATGCACGGTGTCGTGGTGTTCGCCGCACACGATGCCGCTCGCTATGGGGGCGCCGCCTTGGTCCAGCACACGATCAGTGACGCCGATGTCACCGTCGACGGACCATTGCTGAGAGCCCGGCTGGATGCGGTGCTGGCGCTGGCCAGGGGTGACGCGGCTCACCTCCATGCGGTGAGCGAGGCGTTCGAACGCATCGGCGCGGCGCTGTACGCGGCGGAGGCGGCAGCAGGCGCGGCGCGTCTGTATCGAGGCGACGGCGACGCGACGGCGGCGGTGCGCAGCGAGGTGCGGTTTCAACGCCTGCTCGCGCGCTGCCCCGCTGCGGCCGTCCCATGGCTGTCGGGCGTGACAGCGACGACGCCGCTCACCAAGCGCGAGCAGGAGACCGCAGTCCTGGCGGCTGCCGGGAGCAGCGACACCGAGATCGCCCGTCATCTCGACCTGTCGGTACGGACGGTGCAGACCCATCTCGGCCGGGTCTATGCGAAGCTCGACATCCACTCGCGGTCGGCGCTGGCCGAGGCGCTCCTCCCACGAGACGGAGACCGACCGGCGGGCGACACTACGTAGTGCGATTACGGATGGCACCGCCGGGCAACCAGGCGATGATCGCACCATGAGCCTCACTTCGTGCCTCTCCCGCAGTCCAAGTCGCCGAACGGACGGAGACGATCGAGTCGCGAGATCGAATCACCGCTCTCGGTCGCGACCGATCAACTGGCTCCTACCGGGGATCGCGCTCGTTGTCGCCACCTGCTTCGTGAGTGGCTGTTCGAGCGGGTCCAAGAGCCAGGCCATTCCGGATGCGAGCGGTTCTGGCCTGACGTCGGTGGACGCCTTCTCGATGAATGACCAAGGCGCTGCTACGACGACGCCACCGGACGAGGCCAGGAAGCTTCCGGGCCTCGTGAAGGGGAACATCAAGGTCCGCTTCTTCAACAACATCGTCCTCGACGGCAAACCGGGACCCGCCCTCGACATCTACGACGACATTCAGTGGGCCCAGAACGTCACCAGCTTGCCGGAGGGCGTCGAACCGATCGTGTCGAACCTGGCCTTCGGAAGCTTTTCCGTCTACGTCGTGCCCCAAGTGGTTCGTCTCCAAGGTAGCGATACCGGGGAATCACATTTCGTGGTGCTGCCGGCCGGGACGAAGCCCAGCGCGGACAACCCCTTGGTTCTTGCCGGAGGTCTCTCCGAGGGCGTCAGCCCTCCCCAGGAAACGGAGATCCTGAGCGCGCCCGATCCGGACTCCGAGGGAATTCCCGGCGTGGAGCCCGGGCCGCTGGGTCCCGCGGGCGTCTCCCTCACGTACGGCCAGATTGTTGAAAAGAAGGGTGGCCAGCAGGGAGCTCCGCCCAGTTCGGCCCCGGCCGGGAAGGCGGCGTTCGTGGTCGACACCGCCCTTCTTCCAGTGGGCCCGGACAACAACGGCATCTTCTTCTTCGTCGACGAATCGTGCTCGCCACCCGTCAACGGGGACGGCCTCAAGAACCTCCCCGACACGTTCGTCAGCAACGACGCAGCGGCCGGGTACGGGCCGTACGCGTTCTTTCCCGTCGATGCAGGATCGCACAAGATTGCCTTCACCGGACTGATCGGGACCACGGTGCCGACGTGCGATCAGATCAAGCCGACGGCCGATCAGGAGACCTCGGTGAGTGTGGAGACCGGCGATACCGTGCTGGTCCTTCCCTACGGGGTCGACAAGGACCACGTGAAGATCGCCACCGCCGTCATCGACTGAACATGACGTCGTCGCACCGGAGCCGAGTGTGGGCCGTTCGTTACGTCCCTCAGCGGCGGCGGCGGATGGTGTTGTCGGTCTTCAGTGCGTACACGTACGGCCCGCCGGCGTCCGCCGCCCGACCGACGGTGACGTGGCGGAAGCCCGTGTCCTCCTTCGACCAGCGGTCCGGGAGGCGTCGGTAGATGTTCCCGGCGGCGTTCACGCCCCACAGTTCGCCCTGGGGGCCGTGGTCTATCTGGACCAGGGTGCCCGAGACCGACTGCCAGTTGACGCCGTCGACGGTCGAACGGATCGCACCGGCTGTGGTGAGTGCGTACACGTCGGGTGCGTTCGGATCGGCGGCATCGCCGACGGTCACGTGGCGGTAGCCGGAACCGACGTTGGTCCACCTGTACCGGCCGGCGTACCGGTACAGGTTCCCGGCCGAGTTGACTCCCCAGATGGCGCCCTGGGGGCCGTGGTCTATCTGGACCAGGATGCCGGGGATCGTCTGCCAGCGCTCGCCGTTCAGGGACCGCTGGATCCGGCCCGCGGTCGTCAACGCGTAGACGTTCGGGCCGCCCTCGTTGGGGGCCTTGCCGACGGTGACCCACCGGAAGCCCTCACCTTGCACGCTCCACTGGCCCCGGCCCTCGTAGCGGAGCAGTTGTGCCGCATCGTTGACGCCCCAGATCTCGCCCTGCGGACCGAAGTCCATCTGCACGAGCGAACCGGAGATCGTCTCCCACGCCGGTGCGGGCGGTTCCGGGGGTTCGGGAGGTGTCGACGGGTCACCGCAGCCACCGGTGTTGGTGATCCGCTTCGTGAAGGAGGGGACCTCGTTCCAGCCGGAGTAGCCCCAGGTGGTCGGGTAGACGGTGCCGTCGCAGCCCTTGAGCGCACGTGGCGCGACGCCGACACCGTTCAGGCGTTCCTCGTAGTGGAGGTGGTAGGCGGTGCAGGAGCTGACGCTGCCGGTGGATCCGACCTCGCCGATCTTGGTCGTCTGGTCGACCCAGGAGCCGTCTGCCACGGTGATCTTGCTCAGATGGGCGTAGCGGGTGGTCACCCCGTCGCCGTGGTCGACCTCGACCCACGTCCCGTAGCCCGACGAGGCGCAGACCGGGTTGGTTCCCTTGATGGTGAGCCGACCGGCACCTGAGGGGTAGACGGGCGAACCCTTCGCCTGCAATAGGTCCAGCGCGTAGTAGCTGTGGTGGCCGTTGCAGCCGTTCGACCACGTGCACCCGATCTGGGATGTTCCGCGCAGCGGGTACCAGACCGGAGCGCTGTACTCGCCCGTTCCGGCGGCTTCGGCTGCCCCTCCGCCGGCGCCGGAGACCGACAGCGGCAGGATGAGCGCCAGCGCAACGAGCAGGCGGGTGACGAGCGCTCGGCGTCGTGCCGGCACTCTGACGGTCCGGGGCGAAGCCCCACCGGATCGGTCAGACATCAGTTCCTCCACGGCCACCCCGTCGAGGCGACCTCCGCGAACGGGCGTCGAGTGTAGGGAGGGCGGCCCACCTCTGGACAGTCGGCCGTAGCCCGTCGACATCAAGGGAGAAGCCGCGTGGGCTAACTCGTCGCAGCGTCGGGGACGGCAGAGAGGTCGCCGATCATGTCGACGCGTGCCCGCGCCACCCTCGAACGGATCGTGCCCGTCGGGCATCCGACGATCTCGGCGGACTCCTCGTAGCCGAAACCGAGCAGTTGGGTGAGGACGAACGCCTCCCTGCGCTGTGGCGACAGCCGGGCGATCGCTTCGCGGATCTCCACGGACGTGGTGTCGGCGACGAGCGGCGGTGCCGGTCGTTCCGCCTGTAGTCGCGAAGCCAACCGCTCGCGTCGCTGCCGTGACCGCAGTTCGTCCAGACACACGTGTCGGGCGATGCCGATGAGCCAGGTGCGCGCGGTCGAGTCACCGCGGTAGGACGGCAACGAGCGCATAGCGCGCAGGTAGGTGAGTTGGGTGAGATCGTCGGCGTCCCCGACGCCCAACATGTGGGCGCAGTATCGACGGACGTCCCCGATGGTGCGTTCGACGAGCACCGTGAGCGCGTCCTCGTCGCCCCGGCCGGCCCGCAGGGCGACCGACGTCAGGTCCGCCCCCGCCAGTACGCCGCGTGTCGAACGCGGCGGCCGAGAGTGCCGCCCGAACCCGCGGCCCGTCACGAGGTGACCGTCACTGTCGCCGCCATCTCGGGGTGGATCTCGCAGTGCACCCGATAGACGCCGGGCTCTCGGAACGTGACGTCACTGCTGGCGGTGGGGCCGAGGGCCGTTCGGACGGTCACCTTCCCTGTCTGCTGCACGAGGAGATGGCGGCTCGTCCCGTCGTTCTCCCAGCGCACCGAGGTCCCGACCGGGACGTCGATCTCGTGGTGGTCGAACGAGGTGTTCGTCGTGTGGACCGTCGTGGCGACCGCCGCCTCGGTCGTCGGTGCCGACGCGACAGGGGCCCTCACCGCCACCGCGAACGCGACGGTAACGACGAGGATCGCCGCTACCAGGGAGGAAGCCTCGGCTCGGCGTACGAGCCTTCGCACGCCGAGACGATCGGCGCGGCGCAATGTCGAGATCAGCGGTGCAGTACGAGGGTTACCCGACGCAGGATCGACCGAACGGACGAGACAGCGCCTTCTCAGCCGCTCGGCGTCGCCCACGAATCTGCGGCACGCGGCGCAGCCGTCGAGGTGGTCGTCGAACAGCGCGACCTCCGCGTCGGTCGCTTCACCGTCGACGACCGCCGAGGCGATCAGCAGAAACCGATCGTGGTCCACGCAGAATGGGTCGAAGTCGGTCATGGGATGGTTCCCGAAGGCATCTCCACAATCGTGGCACCCGGCGGGAACCAGGTGGCTCCCGGGGACGACACATCGTCCATGCGCACAAACTTCCGACGTACCGCAACCGGTCTCGCCGTCGCTTCGGCCCTGGCACTGCTGGCCTCCGCGCCCGCTTCGGCTCACATCGAGCCCGACGTGGAAAAGGTCCAGGCCGGGCAGGAGGCGACAGTGGGATTCGTGGTCGAACACGGCTGCGACGGTGCTGCGACCACTCGCATCGAGATCAAGGTGCCCGACGACGTCACCGACTTCGCCGCCGGGACCCTCGACGGTTGGACGTCGAAGGTCGAGGGACACGTCGTCTCCTTCGAGGGCAACCTCCCGGACCACACCGAACTCGGGTTCCCGGTCCGTTTCACCGCACCGTCGGCCGCCACCACGTTGCGCTTCCCCATCGTCCAGACGTGCGGGGATGTAGAGGTCTCGTGGCTCGGTGAGAGCGAGGAGGACGAGCATCCCGCTCCCGTGGTCGAGGTGACGGGTTCGGCCACCGCCACGACGTCTGCGACGACCGCTCCTGGATCGACCACGAGCGAACTCGTGGAGCCCATGGGCACGACGCCCCCCGAGACGACCGCCACGACGACCACCTCCGAGGTCGCGATCCCCGTCGGTGAGGACAAGGGCGACGACGACTCGGACCCGGCCGTGCCGATCATCATCGGCGGTGTCGTGGTCCTGGCCGTGATCGGTGGGGGCATCGCGTTCGCCAGGTCCCGGAAGGGACAGGGCGACGGGGACGATTCGGCGGCCTGACAGCCACCGGCTTCGGGTGCGGGTTCAGGTCGCTGCGCCCGCACCCAACGCCAGGACGGCGAGGATGCCACCTCGCATGTCGCCGACGAGGGCGCCGGCCATCCGGTTCATCACGTAGGCGACCGACATGCGGCTGTCCTGGTCGATCACGGCGATCGATCCACCCCACCCGCCCCAGAAGCAGGAGTGCGGGTTGCTGCTCAGCGGGATCGTCTCGTTCATCAGGCCGAAGCCGATACCGAGGCGCATCTTCATACCGA
Organism: Acidimicrobiales bacterium; assembly: GCA_020439555.1. Classification (GTDB taxonomy): domain Bacteria; phylum Actinomycetota; class Acidimicrobiia; order Acidimicrobiales; family Iamiaceae; genus Aquihabitans. The sequence continues at coordinate 14,735 of JAGQSN010000230.1, forward strand.
GGACGAGATCCACGTCCTCGATCTGCTCCTCGAAGATCCGGTTCAGCGTCTTCTCCGACAGGAGGTCGACACCGTCGAGCGATCCGCCGTTGGCGAGCGCGGCATGCACGCGGGCCACGCCACGGGCGTTGGCAGTGCCACCGGCCGCGGGGATCTCGGCCGCGCGCCACTCACGGGTGTTCGGCTCCGCTCCGGTCACGGGTGCGCTGATCGCCGCACGGACGGCGATCGACTCCATCCCCAGGTCCGTCAGGGAATCGAGGCTTCCGGGCGGGGGAGGTATCAGCTCGGCGACCTTGGATTCCTCCGATTCGGGCAGACCGATCCAGACCTCGGCACCGAGCGGTCCGGCCACCTCCTCCCGGAAGAACGTGCCGATCGTCCGACCTGTGACCCTCCGGACGATCTCAGCCTCGAGGTGGCCCTGGCTGATCAGGTGGTAGCCGCTCTTCGTGCCCGGCTCCCACCACGGTGCCTGAGCTGCGAGGTTCGCAGCGACCAGGTCCTGGTCGTAGAGATCGGTGGGTGCGATCGCAGGATCGAACCCGGGCAGGCCGGCGGTGTGGGCAAGGACGTGACGTACCAGGACTCCGCCCTTGCCGTTCGACGCGAACTCCGGCCAGTAGGTGGCCACGGGCGCATCCAGATCGATCTCGCCACGGTCGGCCAACATCAGCATGACCGTCGCCGCCATGGTCTTGGTCGTCGACCAGACGTTGCAGATCGTGTCGCGCTCCCACGGCCGGCCGGCGGTGTCGGCGTCACCGGCCCAGAGGTCGACGACGGTCTCGCCGTCCTTGGTCACGCAGACGCTCGCGCCGAGCTCGAGACCGTCCTCGAAGTTCTTCTCGAACTGGTCTCGCACGGCGGTGAACGCCTCGTCGCAGTGGCCGTGGATCTCCGTCATGCGCTTCCTCCTGTGGGCGTGGACTCGCCGTAACCTACCGACCTTGACCCATCGGTCAAGTGACTCTGGTGGTCGTTCCACGACGCCGGGTCCGTCGGAGGGAGCCGGTTTTCGCACAGCTATCGTTCAGTCGATGTCCGGCCGGTACGCGTTCTCACTGCCCGACCCACAGCCACGGGACGGATGGTTCCGGGTCGGCACCGTCGATGTCACGACGACCGTTCTCGTCACTGCTCTGGGTGCCGTGTCGATGGTCCTGTACGCGATCGACCCGCAGATCGTCGCGAACGGAGTGTTCGTCCCCGAACTCGTCCGCGAAGGTGAGATCTGGCGGCTCCTGCTGTGGCCGCTGGTCAACCTGCCGGGGTTCTGGGAACTGCTCGGGCTGGTCGTCTTCTGGTACTTCGGTCGCTTCGTCGAGGACGAGATCGGCAAGGTCCCGCAGGCCGTGCTCCTCGCCGCGATGGCCGTCGTCCCGGCACTGGTCGTGACGCTGGTCAACGTCGCCAACAACCCGCCTCTGGACGTGCTGACGCGGTGGACCACGTCGTCGTTCAGCCTGAACCTCTTCGGCCTGGCGATGTTGTGCGTCTTCTGCGCCGACAAACCGAACGCCCCGTTCTTCTTCAACATCCCCGCCTGGGTGGTCGCCCTGGTCCTGGTAGCCCTCGACGTGCTCCAGATCCTGGCCGTGCGCGGCTGGGCCGACCTGGTGCTGCTGGCGGTCGTCGTCTGCGTGGGGATCTTCGGCGCACACCAGAGGGGAGTGGCGTCCGAACTGACGTTCATCCCCCGATTCGGGTTCCTGACCGGTGGTCCTCCGTCGCCCTACGGGCAGCCCGCAACCACGCGGCAACCGAGGAAACGTCGCGGCGGACACCGCAAGGGCCGCAGCGGCCACGCATCGTCGGCCGGGCGGGCCACGGGAACCGTCGTCACCGGCCCTTGGAGCGGACCCAGCGGTGGCGCGACACCGCTCGAGCACGCAGAGCTGGACTCGTTGCTGGACATCATCGCCGAGAAGGGGATCGACGCCCTCACGCCCCAGGAACGGCGCAGGCTCGACGAGCTTCGTCAGCGCCTTCGCGACAGCTGAGAGGACCAGCCTCGGCGGTTGGTCGCTTCGCTAGAGGACGTGGGTGGCGTCGTTCGCCAGCCACAGCACCGAACGGAGCAGACCCGGGATGCGGTTCGCGTCGTCGGTGGGGAGCAGGAATGGGTCCTCATCGAGAAGTTCCTCGACCTGTTCGGCATGGGTGAGGACCCGATCGCGGTGCGTGTCGGTGAGACGGTGGGCCGGCAGGCGGACACCGGCCGACGCGGCCGACTCGAGGTAGCCGGTGAGTTCGACGAGCGCGTCGACCGCCGTGTCCCCGATGGCATCGGGCCTGTTGGCCAGCACGGCCAGCAGGTCGAACGCAGCAGATCGGGGTACTCCGCCGAAGATCTCCTCCGAGCCGAGTTGGGCGTCGCAGTCCCCGCGTGGATGGACTGCGTCGACCAGGGCCTCGACGGCTCCGATCTCGGCGGCGAGGTTGAACGTGTCCAGGATGTTCTCACGGAACATGAACAGGCGAAGGTTGTCCCTCCAGCCCGTCGCGCACAGGTCGCGTAGCTCCACCAGGGCGGCCGGGTCGCCGGAGTGGAACCCGTCGCGGATCCGTTCGTGACGACCGAGCAGGTCCGCCCGGCTCACCGGCTGGTGCATCAGGCTCCGGATCCGCCGGTCGAAGCGATCGAGCACCGCACGATCCCCGGCGAAGGGGTCCTCGGCCACCTCGGCGAGGGTCTCGCGGGCGTAATCCACGAGGAGCGCGAAGTCGTCCTCGGGGCGGTCGTTGCCGAGGTAGGCGGCGATCGCTTCGGCGATCCGGCCCTCCTGCTCGGCGAGGCCGATCAGGCGTCGCTGCCGCATGTCTGCGATGCGGTCGATCTCGGCCGCACAACGGTCGAAGCCGCTCAGATGCGAGAGATCAGCGATGTCCGGTACCTCCTCGTCCGCTCCCCGGCCCGTCGGCTGGGGAGTATCGAGCCGGTGAGCTCAACGTATTCAGACGGTGTGACAATCGGTCAAGGGTCGAATGACGTGAGTAATCCGAAATGATTCTTTCGACCTGTTTCCGTCTACGTCGATGGTTATGGGCATGGTTCGGATGGCCCATTCGGCCTTCACTGTTTGCCCGCGTCGCACCACACCAGGTGCGGATCGCTGGTCGTCCCGCCGACCACTTCATCTGTTCGGGCCCCGCCCGTCGCCGATCATCGTCCCTCGCCGATGTTCTCTTCCAAATTTGCCCGCCGGTGCCGCCCGTCAGTCGTCCGGACGGACCCGGTCTCGGATCGATCGTATCCAGTCGTCCGCCTCGGCCTGTGCATCGTCGGCCGCGCGCCTGACCTCGTCGCTCCGATCGCCGGCGGCCGGATAGGAACCGAGGAACTTGACGTGCCCGTGCTTGGTGCGGAGACCCTTGAGACAGTCCGCGACGACGTCGTCGGCGATGTGACCCTCGAAGTCGAGCACGAAGCAGTAGTCGCCCAACGCCTTCTTCGTCGGCCTTGACTCCAACCTCGTCAGGTTGATCCTGCGCGCCGCGAACTCCTGGAGGATCGCGAGCAGGCTGCCGGGACGGTCCGCCCGCTGGAAAGCGACGATCGTCGTCTTGTCGTGGCCCGTCGGGGCCGGCACGTTACGAGGAGCCACGGCGACGAACCGGGTCTGGTTCTCCGGATGGTCCTCGATGTCGGCCGCGATCACTTCCAGGCCGTAGATGTCGGCGGCGAGGTCGTTGCCGATCGCCGCGACCGACCGATCCCCGGCCTCGGCGACGAGGCGCGCAGCCTCGGCGGTCGAGTTCGCGGCGCGCGTGCGGACCTTCGGGAGCGAAGCGTGGAGGAAGTCGCGGACCTGAGCCGTCGCGTGCGGGATCGACACGACCTCACGGATGTCCTCCAGGGTGCTGCCGGGTACGGCGAGCAGGTGCTGCTGCACGTTGAGGACGACCTCCCGCTGGATGAGAACGTCGACGTCGAAGGTGAGGACGTCGGAGGTGACGTTCACCGTCCCCTCGATCGAGTTCTCGATCGCCACGAAGCCGACGTCCACCTCGCCGGACTCGGTCGCCCGCAGCACCTCGTCCATCGTCGGGTACGGGACCAGACGGGCCGCGGCCAGGTCGGGCTGACTGAGCAGCGCCTGCTCGGTGAAGGTCCCGGGAGGGCCGAGAAATCCGACTCGCACGCCCGATTCGTCTCCGGAGGACGGCGTCGGCGAGGTCGGAATGCTCATGACCGGCCAGGATAGGGGGGTGGACGAGAC
>JAGQSN010000231.1 GCA_020439555.1 Acidimicrobiales bacterium
TTCGAGTCCCTCTGCGCCCACCATCGTTGTTCCCGATCCTCGCCAACCTGGACGCGCGGCCCGACTACGTCGGTCTGCTCGGCCTCCGAGTCGGCTGAAGCAGGGTGCCGAGCTTCTCGACACCCGGGCCGCCACCGACGGGGCTCCCGACCACCTCAGGCGGCGAGGATGTCCGCTGACGACCTGGTCAACAGGAACAGGTTGACACCGAGCATTCCGACCAAGGCGACCCTTCCGAAAATCTGGACGTGGCGTTGCTGGAGCACGGCGGACAATCGCCCGGGAAACGCGATTCGGCCGATGACGTACACCAGCAGTCCGAGCAGCACCGGCGGCACCACGGCGAATGGCACCACACCCAGGATCGGCATGTTGCGGAAGCGGCTGTCACCACCCGCCGTTTGTTGAAGACGCGCAGCCACCGACCCGAGGGAAGCGCCGAACAAGGCGGTTCCACCGACCATCAGGCCGACTGCAAGCCAGGTCGGACTCAGGATGGAAAAGTCCAAGTTCTCCGACGAGAAGTCCTTGTTGCTGACCAGCCCCAGAGGCACCAGACCGGCGATCACGCCTGCGGTCGCACCGTTCACGTGCAACCAAGGGCGCGCGAGCAGCAGCACGACACCAGCGACCGCACCGGCCCCCACCCCGACGAAGATGACGAAGGCGATCGTGCCGGAGAACGTGATGTCACCCACGACCTCGTCCGCATCGGTCAACAGGCCCTGAGCACCATCTCCAGATGTGGCCGCCAGCACTCGCATGACGAACCTCCCAAGTAGGCCGGCCACGAGCACGCCGCAGACGATCCCCGCCGAGCACACCGGTCCGAGGGCCCGTAGCGACGCTGCCAACCGATCGGTCCACCGGTTCTCTCCCCCTCCGCCCGGTGGTTCGGCTCCCTGGAGCGGGAGCCGAACCCAGCGAAGGATCGCCACCACGGAGAAGGCCACTGAGATCAGCGCCAGCCCAATGATGATCAAGTTGTCGACGCGCATCAAAGCTCCTTGGTTCTGCTTCCATTGGAATCGATGACCTGCCGTTGCCGGTAGCAGCCGACATCGTCACCGCCGGCTCCCGAGCGACGACCATCGCATCGCGTAAGCCACCGCTCGTGTGACATCTCGCGACGATCAACCCCCACCACTGCCGCCCTCAGCCGTGGACCTAGGCGCGCGGAGCCCGTCGACGTAGGAGTCGAGTTGCCTGTGGGCCACTTCGCGGTCACGTGCCTCGGGAAGACCGATCGCCAACGGTCGTCCGAAGCGGACCGACGCGAACACGATGTCCTCCGCGGCGAGGTCCGATCGGAGTTGGCCGTCGCGACGAACGCGCTCCAGCAGCGTACGCATCAACTTCTCGGCTCGGACCTGGAGGTCCGGCCAGTCCGGGTCATCGAGCAGTGGATGGATCATGTTCACGACCCCGATGCCGTGGTCGATCGCCGAGTGGAGGTAACACCGGACAGCCTCCTCACCACCCACGTCGGAATCGACGATCGACTCGCCGGCGCTGATCGCGCCCTCGAGAACGTGACGGGCCACGGCGTGCAGCAGCGACTGCCGATCCGGAAAGTGTCGATACAGCGTGCCGATCCCCACCCCGGCTGCCTCAGCGATGGCATCGCGTGCCGGTTCGCGACCCGTTTCGAGGATCAAACCGACAGCGCTGGCGAGAACGCGTTCACGATTCCGCCGTGCGTCGGACCTCATCGTGCGGTCGTGAACGGTGGTCGAACGAAAACGGCCATGATCGGAGGGTATGCCTCCGCTTCGGGCTCGGTGCAGCGGATGGGGCCCGAACCCGAAGCGGAGGTAGGTCGGAGCACCTTCGCGCTCCTGGCAGTTCAAGGCTGGATCGTGACGATCTGACCGGGCCCGAAAGTACCGATTCCCGCGTAGAGCTTGCCTTCGGACCATTCCAGACCGGACGGCGAGTCGACCTGCGCAACAGGGACAGGGTGTCCGTTCACCAACCTGGATACCTGGCCACCGAACAGTTCGGACACGTACACCGTCCCGCGGGGGCTCACGGCGACGTTGGCAGCTCCGGCCAAACCACTCCCGATCCGGCGCACTCGATGGGTCCACGGATTCACCGTGTAGACCGCGCCCCGGGCTCCGAGGCTCGGGTCCTCCGGTCCACCTGGCAGCGCGGACACGTAGAGCAACCCGTTGCGTCCGATCTCGACGTCGGTCGGCACACCTTCAGCCACATACGACGAACCGGCGACGCACGGTGGCAGTTCGTTGGCCGCTGCGGCTTCGGCGGAGAGCACGACGGGCGGCTGCGGCGGAAGCGTGGCAACTGCGTGAACGGTGCCGAACCAGCTGACGAAGAGAATGGTGTTGGCACCTGCGTCAGCGACGTACCAACCACCGAAGGTCGAAGCGATCGCGTACGGATGGCTCTCGGCGATGCCGTCGTAGGGCAGGATCCCAGCATCTGGCGGGAGTTGTGCAGCGCATTCGTCGCTCAAGTCCTGGAACCCGTACTGCTGATCACCGTCTGGGTTGTGCTTCTCCTCGAACGCATGGAGGTCTGCAATCGTGATCGTGCGGCCCGAGCGTGTGTGCAGGCGGAGTTCGCCTTGCGGCACCGACCCGGGAGGTGCATCCGGTCCGACGCCGTCGGTGAAGGTCGTGATCGTGCTTCCGAAGAGGCCACTGGCGACACCATCGGTACCCGGTTCGTTGAACAGATCCGTAACCGATCCATCACGGTCGACCCTCGACACGGTTCCGGAGAACGACTGACCGACGAGGATCCGGCCGTGGGAGACCTCGAACTGCAGGGGACCGGCGAGTCCGCTGACGATCGGCGGCGACACGACGGCCTCATGTGAGCCGGTGGCGCCGGCGGTTGCAGCGGGCGCGAGAGCGATTACCGCTGCAGCGGAAACGACGCACACGTTTCGTGCCAACCTGATCCTGGTACGCATTTCAGCCTCTCCTCGGACGGAAGCAGAGAGCCGCTGGGTTGCTTCGGTCAGTATGAGCCGTCCAGGGACCTAGTCAATGGTCAACTGTTCCCGTTACGGCGCTCCAACCACTGTCTGCGCCTGACGCACCGCCCGCAGCAACTTCTTCGCCACTCGGTGCCGCGACGACGCCACCGTCAGCGAGCACGTCCGCTCAGCATCGAGGTCGAGCCGACGGATTGGCCGCGTGCGCTATCTGTCGGGATCCGGCAGTCGTCCGTTCGCGACGTCGTCCTCGTCGAGCACCCGATAGCCAACCGCGCCGAGTGCGGCAGCGGTGACCCCCTGACCTTGGACAAGCGTTCCGGAATGGGTTCCGTCGTAGACGTCGTGCGGCCCGCACGAAGGCGATCGAGCCTTCAACACGGCGCCGACGACCCCTCGCTCGTTCGCAAGTTCGACGGCCTTGCGCGCACCGACCCGATATGCGTCAGTGACGTCACGGCCATCGGCGGTGAGGACCCGCCCGTCCCCCGAGATCTCCGCGGCAGGACGAGGCACCGGAAGTCCCCCGGCCACCTCCGGGCACACCGGGACGAGGTCGAAGTTCTCGGCCAGATCCGCCACGGATCGGCGGAGGCTGTGACCCTGCCGGTAGTTGCAGTCGACGCCGAGAAGACACGCCGACACCAGGAGAGCGGGCTTGCCGGCCGGGGGCGACCCAGGCGCCGGAACCGCGGTGTCCGACTCACCGAAACCGGTCCCGTCGGCGCCCACGGTCACATCCTCCACGCACCTGAGGCTACGACGCGCCCATCCGCGACGAACAGGGTCGGCAGGATTAGGTTTCGTGCTCCTACCGCTGCGCCGGTCGACCGGCCCGAGCCTCAGGAGCCAGCGTGTCGGGCCACCGACCACCGATCGTCGAACGCGAAGCGCTCTTCCGACGACGGCTGCGCGACCTGGCGACCGCTCCCCTCCTCACAGCGGCGCAGGAACTGTCGGCTGCGGCGACCGTGACCGACGGCCGGAAGGCCGAGAACGAACTGGCCGCGCTGCGCCACGACGGCGTGACCGACCTCGATCGCGTGCAGGACCTGAGGTCCAGGATCGATCGAGGTGAGGCCGCCCGGGACGAGCTGATAGCGGCGAGTCGTCGCCTCGTCGTCTCCTTGGCCCGCCGCCACCATTGTTCGGCGGACCACGCCGAAGTACTTCTCGCGGCCGGGGACGAGGCGCTGGCGAGGGCCGTCGACCGCTACGACCCCTCCGGTGGGCTGCCGTTCAGTTCGTTCGCTCGTTGGTGGGTCGAGCGGGCGATGCGCGAGGTCGACTCGAACCCGATGCCGACGTCGGACGGCGGTGCGTCGGCGCCCGCTGATCCCACGCTGTTGACCGCCCTCGGCCACCTCCACGAGGACGACTGCAGGATCATCGAACTCCGCCTCGGTCTGAGCGGAGGACCGCCGCTCGACGCTGCGCGAGTGGCCGCTGTCCTCGGAGTTGATCCTGAGACCGAGGCCGACCGCGAGGAGCATGCGCTGGCGAAGCTCCGCCACCCTTGCACTCCTGGCGACCTGACCCGCCTCAAGCACCTCTGAGGTCGACCTCCCGCGATCTGCCGTGGCAGAGGCGGGTCCATCTCTTCAGGACCTCGACGGATGGCGTGCAACCAACGCGTCTCGCAGTACCTCGGTCGATCCGGCGACCGGGGTCCGACGGGCCGCGTGATCGAGCACGCACAGGTCCCGGTCGAAGGCGTCCACGACGACCGCCCCGGCCTCGGCGCACACGAGTGCGCCACCCAGGTAGTCCCAGACACCGAGCTCGTCGGTCGTGCAGTCGAGGTAGCCGTCGAGCGTCCCGTCAGCCACCGCGCACAGGTCCAACGCAGCAGCGCCGAGTACCCGGTACTGGGCCCAGCCACCGTGGCCGGAAGGAACTCCGTTCAGCCCGACGATGGCGTCCCCGAGGTCGACGCGTCCGCTCGAACGGATCTGCTCACCGTCCCTGAACGCTCCCCGACCTCGAACCGCCGTCCACCTGACGCCGTGCCGCAGATCGACCACCAGGGCCGCCAGCGGCCCGGTGTCGTCGACGGCACAGAGGCTCGTCGCCCACCAGGAAAGGCGTCGCGATGCGTTCGTCGATCCGTCGAGCGGATCGACCACGACAGTCACCGCCCGACGCGGTGAGGTGGATCCGCTCTCCTCGCTGAGCACACCGAGGCCGGCGGATTCGATCACCCCGACAGCGGCCGCGTCGGCCGCCAGGTCGCTGTGGTGCTCACCCGGTCTGCCCCCGGTCTCCCCCCAGTCCGCGGTCGACGCCAACGCGTCCGCGACGGCCTCGGCCGCCTCCGACAGCACGGCCAGGAGGCGGTCGGGATCCTCGGGCTGGGGCGGCATCGTCGGGACCGTAGCGGGGCGTGGCAGGCTTGCCCGGTGCACCACTTGTCAGGAGATGCCCGATGGCTGTGATCGACGTGGCCGGATTCGTCGCCGACCTCAAGGATCACGCGGTCGACCACGGGTTCCACGTCCACGATGAACGCCATTTCGTCGAGACCTATTCGTTGCGCCAGGCGTGGGAGGTGGACCTGCACCCCGAGGATGCGTGCGGAGGTCCGCTCGACCTTCACCTGGCGCTCGAGATCGACCCGCGGGTACTGCTGTCGTTCGAGGACGCGGTGCTGGAACTCGAGGACGAGAACGAGGAACCGCCCGACATCCACCGCTTCCCACTGCACTTCACCTGGGCTCTGCCGCCTCTACCTCACAGTCCTGACCTCCTGATCCTGGCGACGGATCTCGCGGGCGTCGGTGGCCCGGAACTCCCGTTGGAGGTTTCCGCCATCGATTCGTACGCGACCGTCACGGACGGAGCTGATCGGACGGTCGGCATCGTCGGTCGTGTCGAGGTGTCGCTCACCAAGGTGTACCAGGGGCAGCAGGACCTCCTCTGCGACGTGCTGGACCGCTGCCACGAGGTCAGCGCCTACCTCCTCGAACGAGCGCCTGCGTGGCTCGGGGAGACCTACTGACCGTCGCCACTGTCACGGGAGAGCGCATCCTGGGGGACGACTTCGCGGAGGTGTCCCGGTAGCGTCGAACCATGACCGTTACGACGGCGGGACGTCTGATCTCGGATCTCGACGACCTGCCCTTCGACAACCGGTTCACCCGGGACATGCCCGCGGACGTCGACGATCGCAACGTCCGGCGCCAGGTGGACGGTGCCGCTTTCAGTCGTGTCGCACCGACGCCGGTCGCCGCCCCGAAGACGATCGCGTGGTCGGCGGAGGTCGTCGATCTGCTCGGCATGCAGCCGGATCTGCCGAGAACCGAGGATTTCGCGCAGGTCTTCGGAGGGAACCGGGTTCCCGTCGGCGCGGATCCGTTCGCCATGGCCTACGGCGGCCACCAGTTCGGATCCTGGGCCGGCCAACTCGGCGACGGTCGGGCGATCGCCCTCGGAGAGGTGATCGACCGCACCGGGTCCCACCAGATGCTCCAACTCAAGGGCGCGGGTCCCACTCCGTACTCGAGGACAGCGGACGGTCGCGCCGTGCTGCGCTCGTCGGTGCGGGAGTTCCTGTGCAGCGAGGCGATGTTCCACCTCGGCATTCCCACGACCCGTGCGCTGTCGCTCGTCACGACCGGCGAACAGGTCGTGCGCGACATCCTCTACAGCGGGAACCCCGCACCCGAACCAGGCGCGATCGTCTGCCGTGTGGCGCCGAGTTTCACGCGCTTCGGGACGTTCCAGTTGCCGGCATCGCGGGGAGACGTCGAACTTCTCGAACGCCTGGTCCGGGTGACGGTCGCTCACAACTTCTCCCATCTCGACGTCCCGGACCGACCCCTTTCCGATCTGCTGGGGGCGTGGCTGGGCGAGGTCGCCGAGAGCACGGCGGCTCTGGTCGTCGACTGGATGCGGGTCGGATTCGTCCACGGCGTGCTCAACACGGACAACCTTTCGATCCTCGGACTCACGATCGACTACGGCCCCTACGGCTGGCTCGAGGACTGGGACCCGATGTGGACGCCGAACACGACCGACGCCTCCGGTCGGCGGTACCGGTACGGCATGCAGCCACAGGTCGCGCACTGGAACCTCGTGCAACTGGCGAACGCGCTCGTGCCGCTCGTCGGCGAGGACGTCGCCCCGCTCCAGGAGGCTGTCGACCGCTATCCCGTGGCCTACGAAGCTGCGTACCGGTCGATGATGGCCCGTCGGCTCGGTTGGGGGGACCACAGACCTGGAGACGACGAACCGATCGAGGACCTGTCCAGGGTTCTCCGCTCGTCGGAGATCGACCAGGTGATCTTCTTCCGGGATCTCGCCGACGTTCCGGTCGACCCGAACCTCGACGTGAGCGACGACGGGTTGCTCGCTCCCCTGACCGGTGCCTGGTACCGACCGGAGGAGATCTCCGGCGAAGTGGCTGCGGAGATCTGTACCTGGTTGCGCGTCTGGCGACGCCGAGTCGCGGACGGAGGCCTCACCGACGCCGAAAGGACGACGGCCATGGACTCCCTGAACCCTCGCTACGTGCTTCGCAACTACCTTGCCCAGGAGGTCATCGACCAGGCGGAGTCCGGCGACACGAGCGGTATCACGGACATCCTCGACGTCCTGCGGCGTCCCTACGAGGACCAGACCGGGCGGGACCGGTTCTCTGCGAGACGTCCCGAATGGGCACGTCACAGGGTCGGATGTTCGATGCTTTCCTGCAGTTCCTGACCGACTTGACAGACAGCAGTCATTCGGTCACAGAGCGCGGCTTCCCGATTTCGGGCAGAATGTCGGGTCAAGATAGATCCACGGGGTCAACGGACCCCGCGCTCCATAGTCCTACCGAGGGCCCGTGTCGATGAGCGACGGCGTACCCACAACAAGCCGAGGTCTCGACGACCCTTGGTGGGCCATGGCGATCGTTTCCTTCGACGGAACGGTCCGCCACGCGGGGACGGGGCTGTGCGAACTGTTGGGCACACCGGAAACGGATCTGGTCGGACAACCATTCGACGAGGTCGTCGCAGGCGGGATCATGCCCGATCCGGACGTCATGGACGACATGATCAAGGGCCGGCACCGCACCGCGCGCTACAGGGCGGACGTCGAACTGGCGAACGGACGACCGTGGGTGGGTGACGTGGCGGCGTCCATCATCGACGACGAGGTCCACCTCCACCTGTTCCGGGGAGGGCGGCCACAACGGATCAGCGAGCATCAGACCGCACCGGACGGTTCGGTCCTGCTGGCGATCGACCAGATGAGGATCGGAATCGCGATCGTCGGCCTCGACGGCAAGGCCCACGCCGTGAACGACGCAATGTGCGAACTGTCCGGATACTCCGAAGAGGAGTTGATGAGCGGGATGGACCTGCGCGACCTCACCCATCCCGACGACCTCGACGACGACCTGCAACTGGCGATCCGGCTGAGCACCGGCGAACTCAACAGCTACACGACCGAGAAACGCCTCCGTCGACCTGACGGCGAGACCGTCTGGATCCGCCAGGAAGTGACCGTGGACCGTGACAACCAGGGTCACATCGCACAGTTCATCGCCCAGATCGTGGACATCACGGACCGCAAGCGGATCGAGTTCGAGTTGGCGGCGAGCAGGGCGGGCTACGTGCAGCTCATCGACAGGATGCCGGTCGGCATCCTGTCGAGTGACGCCAAGGGTGAGATCGTCACGGCCAACGTCGCCGCGGCGACGATCGCGGGCCTCGACGAGATACCCGTCGGCTTCAGGGTCGACAGGATCATCCACCCCGACGACCTTCCCGACCTCGCACGGGAGATCAACGAGCACGTTGAGGCAGGGCTCGACTTCCACGTCGAGTTCCGGATCATGCGACCCGACGGCACGTGCCGTTGGATACGCAACGATGCCCACCCCAGCCACGACGAGGACGGAGCCTTCACGGGCCTCACGGGAACCTGGTTGGACGTGACCAGCATCCGAGCAGCCGAGACTCTTCTGCGTCACCAGGCGGTCGAGGACCAACTCACCGGCCTCGGCAACCGACGCTTCCTTTTCGACTCGTTGGAACAGGCCGTGAAGGCCGGCGAGGCAGGTGGACCGTCCCCGACGGTCCTGTTCGTCGATCTCGACGGGTTCAAGGCCATCAACGACTCCGGTGGTCATGGCGTCGGCGACATGGTCCTCATCGAGGTGGCCGTCCGCATCCGTGACTGCATCTCATCCACGGACCTCGCCGCCCGGATCGGCGGCGACGAGTTCGTCATCTGCTGTACCGGCGAGAGCGACGACGGGACCCCGTGGCCGGAACGCCTCGCCGACGCTCTGATCAGGTCGATCGCGGAGCCGTTCGTGGTCGACGGCCGGAAGGTGTCGATCGGGGCCAGCATTGGCATCGCCGACTGGCACCCGGGACAGGCCGCCGACGACCTCGTCCGCGACGCCGACCAGGCCGTCTACCAGGCCAAGCGAGACGGCCGAGGCTGCTGGCGTCACGCCTGAGCCCAGCAGCCTCTGACGGCTCCAGCACCTTTCGACTCCGCTTCGCTCCGCTCAAGGAGCAGTTGCCCCCGCTCGTTGAGCGAAGTGGAGCGCAAGCGGAACGAAGTCGAAACGAAACGCCACCGTCGGGCGGTTGGGAGTGGGGCGGGCGGGGATCGAACCCGCAACCGAGGCATTATGAGTGCCCTGCTCT
>JAGQSN010000232.1 GCA_020439555.1 Acidimicrobiales bacterium
TCGAGCCAGATCTCGCCGGTCTCGTGGTCGATCTCGTACTTGTTGCGGCTGCCGCGGGGGATCTCCACGACGACTGGGACGAACTCGCCGGAATCGGTCATGGGGGCAGCTTCGCAGGTCCGCGACCGAGGCCGGAACCCGGGCCGGATTTCGGCCTACGGTCAGGCGATGGAGTTCCGCCGCATCCCCAACCTGCCGCCGTACGTGTTCACCATCATCGACGGCCTGAAGGTCGAGGCGAGGCGACACGGCGCCGACGTCGTCGACCTGGGATTCGGGAACCCGGACCTTCCGTCACCAGCGCTGGCCGTCGAGAAGCTCGCCGAGGCCGCTCACAACACCCGTAACCACCGGTACTCGTCGAGCCGTGGCATCCCGAAGCTGCGTGAAGCAGTCGCCGACCTGTACCTGCGGCGCTTCGGAGTCACCCTCGACCCGGACCGGGAGGTGATCGCCACCATCGGTGCCAAGGAGGGATTCAGCCATCTGATGTGGGTGCTGCTCCAACCGGGCGACGCCGCGCTCGTGCCGTCCCCGTCCTATCCGATCCACATCTGGGGACCCCACCTCGCCGGGGCGGACGTGCGGGAGATCCCGATGGGGACCGGCCACGACTTCTTCGAGGACATCCGTTCGGCCTACGAGTACTCCTGGCCGAAGCCACGCGTGATCGTCCTGTCGTTTCCGCACAACCCGACCACCGCGTGCGTCGATGTCGAGTTCTTCCAGAGGGTGGTCGACTTCGCCCGCGAGCACGACGTCGTCGTCGTCCACGACAACGCTTACGCCGAGTTGGGCTTCGACGGGTACGTGCCGCCGAGCATCCTCGAGGCAGAGGGGGCCAAGGAATGCGCGGTCGAGCTGTACTCCATGACGAAGTCCTTCTCGATGGCGGGTTGGCGGGTGGCGTTCCTCGTCGGCAACCACGAGGTGGTGCAGGCGCTGGCGAAGCTGAAGAGCTACCTGGACTACGGCACGTTCCAGCCGATCCAGATCGCGGCGACCGTGACGTTGAACGAGGCCGTCGACTACCCGACGGAGCTGCAGGCCACCTATCAGTCGAGACGCGACGCGCTGTGCGACGGACTGAACCGGATCGGCTGGGCCATCGAACCGCCGATGGGGACGATGTTCGCGTGGGCCCCGATACCGGAGCCGTACCGGGAGCTCGGGTCCGTGGAGTTCGCATCGATGCTGGTGCGCGACTGCGACGTCGCGGTGTCGCCCGGTGTCGGCTTCGGACCGGGGGGTGATGGCCACGTCCGCTTCGCACTCATCGAGAACGAGCAGCGCATCGGCCAGGCGATACGCAATCTGCGACGGGGGCTGACGAAGCTGGAGTCCTGAACGCCTTTGGGCGAGGCTTCGGTGGTCGTCGGGGGACGCTCAGATGAACGAACGATCTGCTGCGCCCCTGATCCCGTTCACGCAGAAGTCGACGGCCGTCGAGATGATCTCGTCAGTGGCTTCGATCTGACCGGTTGCCATCAGGTGGACGATGCGCGTGTGCACCCCGAGCATCGCCTGCGCGAGCAGCGTGGCGTCGGCGCACGGGATCTCACCGGCTTCCATCGCCTCCTGGATCTGGTGGGCGGCGTCGCGCACCGCGATCCGCTCGCCCTGTCGCAGCAGGCCCGCGAAGCGCTCGTCGGTGGCGGCGAACTGGAAGAGCCGCACCAGCACGGGTTGCTCCAGGGACCATTCGATCGATGCCCTTACGCCGTTGCGCACCCGTTCGAGCGGGGTGAGATCTCCGGCGATGGCGTCGCGCTGGTGGCGGCGCAGGTCACGTTGACCCTCGCTGAGGATCGCCCTGAACAGCTCGTCCTTGGAGTCGAAGTACCAGTAGAAGACGCCCTTGCCGACCCCCAGGCCCTCGACGATCTCCGCGACGGAGGTCGGGTGGTAGCCGTTCTCGGCGAATCTGCGTGCCGCGAACTCGATCAGCTGGCGTCGGCGCTCCTCGCCCCGGGGCGTGAGCTGTCGCTCGTCGGTGTCCATTTCGGATTCGACCGTACCGCATTCACTTGACCGATCGGTCAACAATGGGGGAGAAACCGTTCGGATTCGTGCCGGGCGCCGTGGGCGGCTCCCCTACGCTCCTGTGCGTGGAGAGCTACGTCTTGAGGGTCTGGTTGCCGGACAGGCCGGGTGCGTTGGGTGCCGTGGCGAGTCGGATCGGAGCGGTCAAGGGTGACGTAGTCGGTATCGAGATCCTCGAGACCGGTGCCGGTCAGGCAGTCGACGAACTCGTCGTGAACATCCCGGATGCGACGGTGATCGACCTCCTCGTGAACGAGGTCGTACAGGTCGACGGCGTGAAGGTGGAGGAGGTGCGGCCGAGCGGATCGGAGGAACACGACCCGAGGCTCGCCGGACTGGAGGCCGCGGCCGCTCTCGTCGAGGCCGCGGACCGCAGCGACCTCTTGACCGCCGTCGACGAGTTCGCTCCGCGGTCACTCGCTGCATCATGGGTCGCGGTCGTCGACCTCACGAACGGCTCGCTCTTGCGATCCAGCGGGGCGGACGCGCCGTCCCCGGAGTGGCTGGCCGCTTTCGTCGTGGGTGCGGAGTCGGGTGGCGGAGCCGCGACCGACGTCGCCTGGGTGGCGCTTCCGGGGTCGCGGCTCGGCCTGGTCGCGGGACGCGAGCGGATCGCCTGGCGAGACCGTGAGCGTCGCCACCTCGACACCCTGGCGCGCATCCTGGACAAGCGTTGGCAGGAACTTTCCTGACCGTCGAGGGGCGTCCTCTCGGCTCGCCCACGGCGGTGCCGTCATCCGGCGTCGGCTGACCAGTTCCTGCTGCGATCCACCGCTGCGAGCCAACGCGTGTGGTGAGCATCGACCTCGGCCCGGCTCGCCACGGGCGTGAACTCGGCGTCGAGCGACCAGTTGTCGACGATCTCGTCGGTCGAGGACCAGACCCCTTCGGCCAGGCCGGCGAGATAGGCGGCTCCGAGCGCTGTCGTCTCCTGGACGGTCGGCCGACGTACGGGGACCTGGAGCTGGTCGGCTTGGAGTTGCAGCAGGAGGTCCATGACCGCGGCTCCACCGTCGGCCTTGAGTTCGGTCACCGGCCTCCCCGCGTTCGACACCATGGCGTCGACGACGTCTCTCGTCTGGAGGGCCATCGATTCCACTACGGCCCTCGCCAGGTGCGCCCTGGTCGTTCCCCGGGTCGCCCCCACGAGGGTCGCCCGGGCGTACGGGTCCCACCAGGGGCTGCCCAGCCCCGTGAACGCGGGTACGAAGAACACGTCACCGGTGTCGGGCACCGACGCCGCCAGCGGCCCCGTCTCTGCAGCGTCGGAGATGACACCCAACCCGTCACGGAGCCACTGGATCGCGGATCCTGTCGAGAAGATCGCGCCTTCGAACGCGTAGTCGGTTCGCGTCCCTCCAGTGCCGTCCGGGATCGTCCAAGCGACTGTCGTGAGTAGGCCGTCGACGGGGTCGGGGCAGGTGGTTCCCACGTTCATCAGTACGAACGAACCGGTCCCGTAGGTGTTCTTGGTCGCGCCTGGTTCGAAGCAACCCTGGCCGAGCAGGGCGGCCTGCTGGTCGCCGGCGATCCCGGAGATCGGGATTCCCGCGGGCAGGCCGGAGGACTCGTGGGTCACGCCGAAGCGACCTGCGGACGGCCGGACTTCGGGAAGCGCCGAGCCGGGCACCCCGAACAGGTCGCACAAGTCCTCGGACCAGGTGAGCGTTCCGATGTCGAAGAGCATCGTCCGCGACGCGTTGGACGGCTCGGTCGCGTGGACGGCGCCTCCGGTGAGGTTCCAGAGCAACCATGAGTCGATCGTGCCGAGCGCGAGGTTCGGGTCCGTGGCGTCGATTCCGCCCTCGGTGAGCAACCACTCGATCTTCGTGGCGGAGAAATACGGGTCGAGGACGAGCCCGGTCCGGGCGCGCACGAGCGGAAGGTGACCGGCTTCGAGCAGTTCGTCGCAACGACGGGCACCACGCCGGTCCTGCCAGACGATGGCCCGGTGCAGCGGCCGTCCGGTGCGCTTGTCCCACGCGACGACCGTTTCGCGCTGGTCCGTTATCCCGATGGCTTCGACCGGTTCGCTCAGCGACGCGATCAGTTCGGCGGTGGTACCGACGATCGCACTCCAGATCTCCGTGGCGTCGTGCTCGACCCTTCCCGGCTCGGGGAAATGCTGGGTGAACTCCCTGTAGCGGTAGCCCACCGGCCTGGCGGATTCGTCCACCGCGAAAGCCCGGACCCCGGTCGTCCCCGCATCGAGTGCTATCACGACTGCCATGCTGCGGGAGGCTACCGGCACGCCCTCGTCGGCTCGGTAGCCTCGACCGAGTGCGAGTCGGCATCCTGACCGGAGGCGGGGACTGTCCGGGACTGAATGCGGTGATCCGCGCCGCGGTCCGAGCAGTCGAGGTCGAGCACGGGGGCGAGGTGGTCGGCTTCCACGATTCCTGGCGCGGGGTGCTCGAAGACCGGTGGGAGGCACTCGACATCGAGCGCTGCCGAGGGATCCTGCCCCGTGGGGGCACCATCCTCGGCACCTCACGCGACCAGCCCTACCAGGAAGCCGACGGAGCCCAGCGCGTCGCCGAAGCAGTGGAGAGGCACCGCCTCGACGCGATCGTCGCGATCGGCGGCGAAGGGTCGATGGGCGTCGTGAAGGATCTGCACCGTGACGGCATCCCGGTGATCGGCGTTCCGAAGACGATCGACAACGACATCGCCGAGACCGAGATGACCTTCGGGTTCCAGACCGCCGTCCAGATCTGCGCCGACGCGATCGACCGGCTCCACACCACCGCCGAGAGCCACGATCGGGTTCTGGTCGTCGAGGTCATGGGCCGCCACGTCGGCCACATCGCCGTATGGGCCGGTATCGCCGGTGGGGCGACTCTCACGCTCGTGCCGGAGGACCCCTTCGACGTGGAGGACGTCTGCCGAAGGCTGCTGGCGCGGCACCGGCGTGGACGGTGGGCGTCGATCGTCGTCGTCGCCGAGGGCGCCGTCCCGGTGGAGGGCACGATGGAACTGCCGAAGCTGGAAGTGAACCGCTGGGGCCATGAGGTGCTCGGCGGGATCGGCGATGTCCTGGCAGGCGAGATCAACGCCCGGACCGGAATCGAGAGCAGGACCACCGTCCTCGGTCACGTGCAGCGCGGTGGGACGCCGGTCGCGTTCGATCGGGTGCTGGGAACCCGGTTCGGTGTGGCGGCCGTCGACGCAGTGGCCGACCGGGCTTACGGGAAGATGGTGGCGTTGCAGAACGACCGGATCGTCCGCGTCGCCGTGGAGGACGCCGTCGGTCACCTGAAGGTGGTGAGCCCGGAACTGCTGAGGACGCGGGCGGTGTTCCACGCACCGGACCCGACCGCGCAACCCCCCGGGTAGCTCAGTTCGGGTTCAGCGGTGGGTCGAAGTCGTCGGCCGTGACGATCTCACGGTTCTCGCGGTCCGTCGGTGCAGCGATCACCTCACCCTCGATCAGGAAACGGACCCGCTCGTAGCGGGGGAAGGCCAGGATCGTGAACACGATCTGTGCGTAGGCCTGTTCCTCCGCCTCCCCACGAATCGTGCCGATCTGACCGGTGAGGTTGACCGTCACGAGGTCGCCGGAGGTGTCCAGGTCGACCAGTCGGGTGTCGGCGGGGATACGCGTGGACAACGGCGGGCTGGGCCGGGTCCTCAGGAGTGCCGCCACGGCACCCTCCACGTTCACGACGGTGGACGACGGTGTGGTCTGTCCGACGAGGCCACCGTCCTCGTTCACGAAGTAGAGCGTGACACGGGGTCCTGTGACGACGTCGGCGGTGGTGGCCACGGGGGTCGTCGTGGTGGTGCGGTTGATGGCCCGAGGTGAGTCGTCGAGAGGCACGCCACAAGCGGTCGAGACCGCGGTCGAGGCGATGAGGAGAAGCGATGCCACCACGCCGAACCAGGTCCGGTTCCGCTTCACAGCACCTCCTCCTCGACGCGGTTGGCCACGACGTCGTCCCAATCGACCGGAAGCTCTACGACGAAGCGGGCGCCGTCCTCGCCGTCGGGGCGACTCTCGACCCAGACCTTGCCGCCGTGAAGGGCGACATGCTCGGAGACGAGGGATAGGCCCAGCCCCACGCCCTCGCTGCCGCCCCGACGATTGGAACCCGCGCCCCGCGAGAAGCGGTTGAAGATGACCTCACGTTCGGCCTCGGGCACTCCGGGGCCGCTGTCCTCGACCACGATCTGCAACGCGCCGGGAAGGCGTGTCAATTCCATCCGGGTCGCCCCGCCTCCGTACTTCCGAGCGTTGTCCAGGAGGTTCTCGATCACCCGGACGAGTCGACGCTTGTCGGCCCGGATCATCACACCGGCCAGTTCGCTGTCGAGTTCGATGGGGACGTCGGGCGTGCGGGAGCCGGCCACCGACTGGGCGGCCAGTTCGCCGGGGCGGACCTCGGCCAGGTCGAGGCGGGCGGCACCGGCGTCGAAACGGGAGATCTCCAGCAGGTCCTCGACGAGCTGCTTGAAACGGGCGATGTCGGCGACCATCAGGTCGACGGCGGCCTGAGCGGAAGCGTCGGGCATCTCGTCCCGACGGGACGCGAGAACCTCGATCGACGCCGAGAGGGTCATCAGAGGGGAACGGAGCTCGTGGCTCACATCGGACGCGAACCTGCCGTCGTGGTCGATGCGTTCCTCGAGCACCTGGGCCATGTGGTTGAAGCTCGACACGAGCACCCCGAGGTCGGGGTCGTTGACAGCCCCGAGTCGGGTGTCGAGGCGACCTCCGGCGATCGCCTCGGCGGCGACGGACACCTCGGCAAGCGGACGTAGGGTCCGGCGGCCCGCCCACCAGCCCATGAAGCCGCCCGCAATGGCGGTGAGAACGGTGGCGCCGATCAACGATGTCGAGACCGACTCCAACGCCGACTGGGTGTCCGCGAGGGACACGAACTCGAAGTAGAACGAGTTCGCGTCGGTCAGCGGGATGCCGATCACCAACTCGGGATCACCGTCGATGGCGACGCGCATCCGTCCCGCCTGCCCGCCCTTCACCATGCGGAGCAGTGAGGCGGGTACCGCGCTCACGCCGAAGGAGGCGCTCGACTGGTTCGCCCCGCCGTCGGGTCCGATCACCAGCGAACGGGAAGGGGAGTCACCCTGCTCGAGGCTCTTGAGGACGTCGTCGAAGGCGGCCGGATCCGAAGCGTTCGCACGGATCATTCCGCTGACGAAGTCCGCGTTGCGGAACGCCTGGCGAGTCGCGGAGCTTTCCCGCTGGTCGACGATGTTCTCCCGGGTGAGAGCCCACGTCGTCCCGGCCATCAGCGTGGCCAGCAGGGCCACGCTCAGAGCGAAGGAGAGGGTTATCCGGGCACGGAGACCGAGGCGCGGCCCACGCAGGAAGGCGAACCTACGTCTGGCTGTGGCCTCTTCGACGGCGGCGGGATCGACCAGCGGGTTCGCCACCGGCTCAGGTCTGGAGCTTGTAGCCGAGACCGCGGACCGTCACGACGTGACGGGGGTTGGCCGGGTCGTGCTCGACCTTCGTGCGGAGACGCCGGACGTGCACGTCCACGAGCCTGCCATCGGCGAAGTAGTCGTAGCCCCACACCTTGTCCAGGAGCGTCTCGCGGCTAAGCACCTTCCCGGGTGCGGCGGCCAGTTCGACGAGCAGCTTGAACTCCGTCTTGGTCAGGTGGACCTCATGGCCGTCCCGGCGAACCACTCCCTCGTCGGGGATGATCTCCAGGTCACCGAACTGGAGCTGCGGAGTGGCCGGATCCGCCGTGCGCGCGCGTCGCAGCAGGGCACGGATGCGGGCGGACAGTTCCTTCGGGGCGAAGGGTTTCGTGAGGTAGTCGTCCGCCCCGGCCTCGAGCCCGGCGACCACGTCGTGGGTGTCGTCGCGGGCCGTGACCATGACGATCGGGACGTCGGACGTCCTGCGGATCGCCCTGCACACCTCGAAGCCGTCGATGTCGGGGAGCATGATGTCGATCAGCACGACGTCGGTGGGGTTCTGACCGAACTTCGCGAGTGCTTCCTCGCCGTGCTCGGCTTCGATCACGGTCCAGCCCTCGTCCTCGAGCGCCAGGCGGACTGCCGTGCGGATGCGTTCGTCGTCCTCGACGGTCAGGATGCGAGTTCCCACGACGTCGAATCTAGTGCCCGACCTGCAAGGACCTGGTTCAGGCGGCCGGAGGAGGATCGCAGGACTCAGACCGCGTCGGCAGCAGCCGCGGTCAACAGGTCCCGCAGCGGCTCCCACAGCTGGGGTGGTGCGGCCAGCGTGAAGTCGCCCGAGGGTGCTCCGCCTCTCAGGTCGCCGACGACGGCACCGGCCTCGGCAGCGATCAGCGCACCGGCCGCATGGTCCCAGGGGTTGAGGCCCACCTCCCAATAGCCGTCGAGACGCCCACAGGCCACCGAGCAGAGGTCGAGCGCCGCGGCACCGCCGCGCCGGATGTCTGCGATGTCCGCGATCACACGTTGCAGCACCGCCGCCTGTCGGGTCCGGCGCGCCGGGTCGTAGCCGAATCCGGTCCCGATGACCGCCCTCTGCAGCCCCGGCGTTGCCGAGCACTCGATGTCGCGTCCGTTGCGCTGTGCTCCGCCTCCGATCGTGGCGGTGAAGACGTCGCCGTGCATCGGTGAGGCAACGACAGCGGCGACCGAACGGCCCTCCACCTGCGCCGCGATCGACACGCAGAAGCCCGGTATGCCGTGAACGAAGTTGACCGTTCCGTCGATCGGGTCGACGCACCAGTCGACCCCTGAGGTGCCGGTGACACTCGCCCCCTCCTCGCCGACGAGACCGTCGCCCGGCCGGCTCTCCAGGAGGCTCTCGGTTATGTGTCCCTCGGCCCACCGGTCGAGGTCGGTCACCAGGTCGGTCACCCCGGACTTGGTCGACACCCGCGGTTCGTCCCCGGCGCCCTCGACGACTGCCAGGAGTCGCGCGGCGACCTCGGTCGCGATCGGCGTCGCCAGTTCGAGCAGCTCGACGGGATCGGCCGGTAACCGTCCCGGTGCCGAACCGTCGACGGTCACGATCGCCGTGTCCGGGGAGCGGTCGGGTCGCCGGTTTCGAGGATGGTGTGCCACTCGCCCATGGCCCGGAGCACCAGGACCGCGACGATTCCCACGCCTCCTGCGGCGAACACGGCACCGAAGAGCCCTCCGAGGAACGGTGCGAACGACCCGCCCGAGGCCTGGAGGTCCGTCACCTTCCAGCCGATCAGACCGCCGCAGGTGCCCGCGAGGACGATCGCAGCCACCGCGAGGACTCGGGCACCCACCGAGGGAAGCGCGGATTCGACGGGTCCGTTCGACTCCATGCGGCCATCGTAGGAGAACGGTCGCCGTAGCCGAACAGGGGAGTGACCATGGACCGGCGGCGGTGTACGCCCGTCGGGCACGCCCGGGCGTACGATCAACCCGATGTCCGCCCTCGTCGTCCTACCCACGTACCAGGAAGCGGAGAACATCCGTGAGGTGTTGGGGCGTATCCGGGAGGCCGTATCCGATGCGGACGTCCTGGTGGTGGACGACGGCAGTCCGGACGGCACCGCTGACCTGGCGGAGAAGGAAGCCGCCGAGCGGGGCCAGATCGAGGTTCTTCGTCGGACGAGCAAGTCCGGCCTGGGACCTGCGTACCGGGCCGGGTTCGCGTGGGGGCTGGAACGTGGCTACGACGTCCTGATCGAGATGGACGCAGACCTCCAACACGACCCCGCCGTGCTGCCACTGCTCATCGAGGCGGTCGGGCCCGGCGGTGCCGACCTGGCGATCGGTTCCCGGTACGTGCCGGGAGGTGCGGTCCCTGGCTGGCCGCGCAACCGCAGGCTCATCTCGAAGTGGGGCAACCGCTACATCGGTCTGATGCTGCGCATGCCGGTCCGCGACGCCACGGCAGGATTCCGGGCCTACCGGGCAGACATTCTCCGGACCGTCGGCATCGACGGGGTCCGCGCCGACGGATACGGGTTCCAGATCGAGATGGCGTACCAGGTGTCCCGCGCCGGTGGGTCGATCGTCGAGATCCCCATCACCTTCCGGGACCGCCGGCTCGGTGTGTCGAAGATGTCGCCGGACATCGTGGTCGAGGCGTTCCGTCTCGTGACGCGTTGGGGGATCCGGGACCGCCTCGATCGTCTACGGCGGAGGAGCGGGTAGCGACGTGCGGGACTGGTTGGTCGGCGGTGCGGTCATCCAAGGTCCCGGCGGGGTGCTGCTCGTGCAGAACCGCCGACGGGACGGCCGCGTCGACTGGTCACCGCCCGGCGGGGTGATCGACGAGGGCGAGAGCCTCGTCGACGGTTTGACCAGGGAGGTCGTCGAGGAGACCGGGCTGGTCGTGTCGGCTTGGTCGGAACAGCCCCTGTATCGGATCGAGGCCGAAGCCGTCGACCTCGACTGGCGGCTCACCGTCGAGGTCCACCTCGCGCTGGACGTGTCGGGTGCCCTGGTGGTCGACGACCCCGACGGCATCGTCGTCGACGCCCGCTGGGTGCCGGCGGAGCACTGTCGGGACCACCTGTCGTCGTCGCCGTTGTGGGTGCGGGATCCCCTGCACACGTGGTTGGACGCTCCGTGGGAGGGGTCGACACGGGGCTTCCGGTACCGAATCGTGGGTCGGGACCTGTCCTCGTTGCAGGTCGAGTCGTTGCCCTGACGGTGGACCGCGCAGCGACGATCCTCCATGTCGACATGGACGCGTTCTTCGCGGCCGTCGAGGTCCGACGTCGGCCCGAACTCCGTGGGCGGCCGGTGATCGTCGGCGGCGCGGGGGAGAGGGGCGTGGTGGCTGCGGCCAGCTACGAAGCACGGGCTCATGGTGTCCACTCGGCGATGCCGTCGGTGCGGGCACGGAGGCTCTGCCCGTCCGCAGTGTTCCTGCCGGGGGACCATGCCCACTACCGGGAGGTGAGCGAACGGGTCATGGCGACGTTCCGCGACTTCACGCCGCTGGTGGAACCCATCTCGCTCGACGAGGCGTTCCTCGACGTGACCGGAGCGCGTCGGCTCCACGGAACCGGCCGCGAGATCGCGGAGCGGATCAGGAGTCGAATCCTCGAGGAGGAGGGACTCACCTGCTCGGTCGGTGTGGCCCGCGTGAAGTTCCTCGCGAAACTCGCGTCCGAGTCGGCGAAACCTCGCGCCACACCTACCGGGCCCCGGCCGGGTCCGGGCGTCGTGGAGGTCGAACCTGACCGCGAGATCGCCTTCCTCCACCCGCTGCCGGTGACCGCGCTGTGGGGCGTCGGACCCGCCACGCGCTCGAAGTTGCAGAGGCTCGGTGTCAGGACGGTCGGCGACCTGGCGGAACTACCCCTCGAAGCCGTGGTCGCGTCGCTGGGCAAGGCCTCGGGCCGTCACCTCCACGACCTCGCCAACGCCCGTGACCCGCGGGCGGTGGAACCGGACCGGGCGATCAGATCCGTCAGCCACGAGGAGACCTTCCGCCGGGACATCCACGATCGTGGAGCCCTCGAGATCGAAGTGCTCCGGATGGCCGACTCGGTGTCGTCCCGCCTGCGGTCGGCGGGTTCGCGGGGCCGGACGATCGCCGTGAAAGTGCGCTTCGGGGACTTCCGGACCATCACCCGCTCCTCGACCTTGCCCAGGGCGACGGACTCGTCCCGTGAGATCACCCGAACGGCGAGATCGTTGCTGGCGACGGTGGATCCCTCACCGGGTGTCCGGCTCCTCGGAGTGGTCGCGTCGCAACTCGTGGACGCCGACGATTCCGGCGGCGTCCAACTGACCCTCGACGACGTCGAAGACGACGGAACCCGAACCGTGGCGACGTCGACCGGCAGCCAGGCGGACTGGTCGAGGGCCGAGGCCGCCGTTGAGGAGATCAGGACCCGTTTCGGTCCCCGGTCGGTCGGTGCGGCCAGCCTTGCGGGACCCGACGGATTGCGGGTGGCACGACGGGGCGACCAACAGTGGGGACCGGATGCCGACGGCTGAACGCGATCGCGGTCGCGTTGTTGGACGCCGGATCGTGTGCGACACTGGACCGCACCCGGGGTTCTCCCGGCGACCCACAGAGGTGCGTGGTGCCGCTTTCCGAGGATGAACAGAGGATCCTCCAGGAGATCGAACAGCAGTTCTATGCGAGCGATCCCGGCCTCGCCGGTGAGATCAGCAACCACTCCCTGTACGCCCACTGCATCCGCCAGATGAAGCTCGCAGGAGTCGTTTTCATCGCCGGCGTCGTGGTCCTGGTCGTGGCCCTGGCGACCGCCACGAACTTCCTCGTGTCGTTCGCGGGCTTCGTGGTGATGCTCGCTGCGGCCCTCTGGTTCGAGCGCAGCCTCCGCAAGCTGGGCCGAGCCGGGATGGACCGCCTGAGCACGTCCTTGCGGGGCGGCGGAGGCCTGCGTGGGCTGCTCGGCCTGGGCGAACGGGGAAGCGACTCGGGCGAGGGCTGACCTCCGCGGTCTCGGCCTCCTGTCGGTGGTCGTCCGTCGTGTGTGGCCCCTCAACGACCGTCGAGCGCCTCCCGGAGGGAGAACGACTGCCGGAGCCGTTGCCGCACGCTGCGGCGCCGGTCGAGCAACTGCTTGATGGAGTCGCCGAGAACTGATGCGCGCCGGACGTCTCCGGGGACCAGGGAGGTCGGGCTCCACGCCGCCCGGCCGACCAGTTCTCCGAGTTCGATCAGTTCGGCCGACATCTCCGGTACCGCGACACCCCCGCGACCGGCGAACACGGCGTGCGTCTCGGACGGGTCGGGGCGCAGGCCGGAAGAGCGGCGGAGTGCGGTCACCACACGGCTCCACGTGTGCAGGATCTCGCCCGCCGATCCGCCTCGACGGTCGCGGGAGCGCAACAGCCGGATCGAGGCCATCGCGATCGGCCACGCGATCATCAGGACGGCACCCAGGCCCAGCACCAGAGGCCAGCGAGGTCCGGACCGGTCGGGAGTGTCGGGCAGGGGATCGATCGACACCGTTTCATCGCGCGGGCGGGTCGTCGTCGGTGAGTCGGTGACGGTGGTCGTCGTCGAACGGACATCGGTGGTCGTGGTGGTCGACGGCGTCGTCGTCCGGGCAGGGGTTTCGTCCTGTGCCGGTGCGACGCCCGTGTAGGACTCGGCACCCGGCATGCCCCGGCCCGGAGTCGGTTCGAACGGCACCCAGCCGTAGGTCGGGAACCAGATCTCGGGCCATGCGTGAGCGTGACGGCCACGGACCTGGAATCGGCCGGTGACCGAGTCGACATCGCCCGGAGTGAATCCCACCGCGACACGAGCCGGAATTCCCAGCGAACGTGCCATCGCCGCGAACGCCCCGGCGAACTGTTCGCAGTAGCCGCGGCGGTCTTCGAGGAACTCGACGAGGGCGTCGTCGCTGTGTCCGCTGGGTACGTCGACCGAGTACGTGAAGTTCGATCGGAACCACCTCTGCAGGGCGATCACTCGTTCGTACGGGTTGGAGGTGTCGCCGGTCACACGTCGCGCCGTGTCGGCGACCGAACGCGGGAACGTGGCCGGCAGGGACAGGAGTTCCTTCATCGATGCAGGCACCGGGTAGTCGTCGGCACGCAGTTGCGCGGCCGAGAACGTCGGTGTCACCGATTCGATGGTGTACGACATGCCTGCCGTGCCTGCCGAAGCCCGGTCGACGATGAGCGTCGACGTGTCGGGATCCCAGCGGAGGTCCTCGGAGGAGGTCAGCAGGTTCCTCGCCTGGAACGCCACCGGAACCCAGAGGTCGTCGAGGGTGTCGATGTGGAATGACTGCCGGAGCCGTTCGCCCGGCGCGTTCGGTCCGTCATCCGCGAGGCGACCGTCGGCTACGCCGAACTGCTCGTCGATCTTCCAGATGCGTCCGTCGAACTCGTCGAGTCCGGTCAGTCGCCAGTAGGCCGGGCGGTCTGCTCGCACCGTGAAGAAGATCTGATCGCTCTGGTCGACCAGTCGCCTGCGCAGGTCCACGATCGGGCTGACGGTCGTACGGTCCGAGGTGCCCCCTCCGCCACGGTCGCGCCAGTTCAGAACGGGGTCCCCGTCGGTACCGGGAAGTCGTGGGCCGACGACCGTTCCGGCCAGGACCGCCACCGCTGCGGCGGCCAGCCCGGCGCGGAGCAGCAGGGCGGGTCCTCGTTCCGGGGTGTCGCTGAGCCATGTGTGATCCAGGCGGGCCCGCAGGGCACGATTCGCAGCGAGGAAGCACAGCACCGTGACGGCGAAAGCGGTCGCGCTCGAGATTCGGTGGGCGCCGGATCCGAGCACGGTCACGAACACGAAGATGACCGCCGCGGGAGCGACCGGCTCGATGGTCGCCCGGAGTCGGAACGCACCCCAGTCGGCGAACCAGACCGACGCCCAGAGAGCGATCATCGAGGCAGCCTGGAAGCCGACGGTCGGCTCTGTCGGAGCGACGACCTCGCGAAGCGTGGTCCGCGCGTCGGAGAGAGCCGCCGTGAGCGCGTCCCATGTCTCGCTGCCGGGGAGGCCGAACGAAGTGGTGTGCGGGAAGATGGTCCAGGTCAGCACCAGGGCCAACCCGGCCACGGCTGCCAGGGCGGCGACGGGTGCCGGCAGGCGCCGACGACAGATCGATGCGATGACGTGCGCGGCCACCACCGCCAGCACCAGATCCGGGGCGAAGGACCAACCCCGGTACAGGCGCGAAAAGCCCACCACGACGCTCAGGTGGACGGCGCACAGCGCGACCTCGGCAACGAGGAGCATCCTCGGCTCGCTCCGACGTGGCCGGTTCACCGCCGGCCCTGCCTCGCGTAGCGGTTCCACGCCCGGGCGAACGGTTCATCGGTCCCGAACGATGCGACGGCGATCCCCGGGAAATCGTCGAGGAAGCTGTCTTCGGCGGAGGCTCCGGTGGCTCTGTCCAGGGTGATCACCAGGACCGAGCCGTAGTGCGTGCCGGCTGCGTCGAGTTCTTCGGCGTCCTCGGGTGTCAGTCGACCGGTGATCAGCACCAGCGCTCCCGTTCCGCGCCGGCCGTCGAGCGGCGGCCGTGGTAGGGGGCCGTCGGAGTCGACCGTGTCCACCACGGCGAGCATCTCGAGCAGGGTCTCGCGCGCCGCTCGGGCGTCGACGCTCCCGCTGTCGGTGCCGTCGGTCACCACGAGACGGATCCGGTCTCCGGCGCGGGACACGGCGTGGACGATGCTCGCCGCTCCGGTGACAGCGTGCTCGAAATCGTCCGAGGAGATCCTCGTCGCCCTCGCTTCGAGTACGAGTGTCATGTGGCCCTGCCACAGCGGGTCCTCGAGGCGTACCAGCAGGTCACCGGCGCGGGCCGATGAAGGCCAGTGGACGCGACGGAGATCATCTCCCGGCACGTAGCCCCTCAACGTCGCGAACTCACCGCCGCCCGGTGGCCCAGCTGTCGGTCTCGAGGAACCCTCGAGCGGATCGTCGACCCCGACGACCTCGGGCAGACGGTCGAGGATCTCGATGCTCGGCAGGACCGTCAGGTGCGTGCGACCCGCCACTTCCCGTCTGCGGGACGCGAGGCCGAAGGGGTCGACGAACCGTGCCTGGAGCGGACCGATGTGGAGCAGCCCGCGTCTTTGCGTGGGCAGCGTGTACCGGGCCGTCTGGGTCGAACCGGGGTCCAACGGCGCGAGCGAGACATGTGCCCCCACGGTTCCCTCGACCGGATCGTGGAGGGACAGGAGTTGCGTCCTGCGTCGTCCCTCGTTCACGACGACGAGGTCGACGTGGCTGTCACCGCCGCGGTGCACCCTCGCGGGTACGAGGGTTCGCTCCACTTCTAGTTGCGGAAGGCGACGCCGCACCGAGAGAACGGCGACGACGACCAGCGCCAACGCGACGCCGCCGAGGACGTACATCTCGACGAGGCCGAGAAGGCGCCCTGCCACGATCGCGGTGATCGCCGCGGTGGCGACCGTCCAACCGGCCCTGGTGGGCATCAGCCGCTGCGCTGCCCGTCCAGCGGCGACGGTTGTGGGACGGTCGCGAGCAGCTCTCGGACCACCTCTGCCGAAGTACGCCGGGACACCAGGGAGTCGGGGGTGAGAAGGATGCGGTGGGCCAGCACGGGTTCGGCGAGCGCCTTGATGTCGTCGGGGGTGACGTAGTTGCGGCCGCGGGTCGCGGCCCTCGCCCGGGCGGCCCGCTGCAACGCCAGCGTGGCTCGAGGGGACATGCCGACGGCTGCAGCCGGGTGGCGTCGGGACGCGGCGGCCAGGTCTGCGAGGTAGCCCAGGAGTGGCTCGGCGACATGGACGCCTCTGGCCGCCGCGACCAGACCGTTCACCTGCGCCACGTCGAGGACCGGCTGGAGGGTGTCGATCACAGGGTTCTCGCCGTGGGCCTGGAGCATCTGGATCTCGGCGCTGCGGTCCGGGTAGCCGAGCGACAGCTTCATCAGGAAGCGATCGAGCTGGCTCTCCGGCAACGCGTACGTTCCCTCGTGCTCGATGGGGTTCTGCGTGGCGATCACGAAGAACGGCGAGCCGAGCGGATAGCGGACACCGTCGATCGTCACCTGACGCTCGGCCATGGCTTCGAGCAGCGCCGACTGGGTCTTCGGCGACGCCCGGTTGATCTCGTCAGCGATCAGGATGCTCGCGAACACCGGTCCACGGTGGAGGTCGAACCTCTCCGCGCCCCGGTGCCAGACGTTGACCCCGGTGATGTCGGTGGGAAGCAGGTCGGGGGTGAACTGGATGCGACCGAACGGGGCGTCGATCGACCGGGCGAGCGCCTTCGCCAGGCTGGTCTTGCCGACTCCGGGCACGTCCTCGACGAGAAGGTGACCTTCGGCGACGAGGCAGATCAACAGCAGGTCGATCGCCTCCTCCTTGCCCTGGATCACCGTCGCGATGTTCTCCCTGAGGGCGTCGTGGAGCGACGCGAACGATTCCGTACGTTCCCTTGTCGACGACGTTGTTTCGGTCACGGACACCCTCGCCCTTTCCGGCCGTGTAGGAGGATCCTCAGGGTAGGCGGGATGGGCGCCGTGGTTTCCCGCTCGTCCGGGCGTGTCATGCTCGCGCCGTGGATCAGGTCCTGGCCGTGGACATCGGAGGCACCAAGTCGGCCGTGGCGCTCGTGGACCGCGAGGGCACGGTGCACGCACGGGACGAGGTGCCGACCGCGGGCACCGACGGCGAGGACCTCTTCGCCAATCTGGTCGGGTTGGCGGAACGGGTCCGCGGCGACGTTCCCGTCGTGGCGTGCGGCGTGGGTTGCGGTGGGCCGATGGGGCCCGGTGGAGAACTCGTCTCCCCGCTCAACATCACCCAGTGGCGCGACTTCCCCCTGCGGGAGCGTCTCCGTTCCAGCCTGGGGATTCCGGTCCACGTCGACAACGACGCCAAGGCACTCGCCCTCGGCGAGGGGTGGCGCGGCGCGGCCCGGGGCGAGGCGGACTACCTGGCGATGGTCGTGTCGACCGGCGTCGGCGGGGGTGTGGTCCTCGACGGGCGCCTGCTCGACGGCGCCTCGGGCAACGCCGGCCACATCGGCCACGTCAACGCGGTGCCCGACGGACGCCGGTGCGCGTGCGGGGCCCACGGCTGCCTGGAGGCCGAGGCGTCGGGCACCGCCATCGCCGCCGTCACCGGGATGTCGCCCCGGGAGGCGTCGCTCGAGGTCCGGCGGCGCACCGGCACGCTGGTCGGCCGGGCCGTCGGGTCCATCGCCAGCCTGCTCGACCTCCAGCTGGCGTGCGTGGCCGGCTCGGTGGCGCTCGGCTTCG
>JAGQSN010000233.1:0-3343 GCA_020439555.1 Acidimicrobiales bacterium
TCGTGATCCACTTCGACCCGCCCGAGGACCACAAGGCCTACCTGCACAGGTCCGGGCGTACCGCGCGCGCCGGCGAGTCGGGTCTCGTCGTGACGCTCCTGCTCTGGGACCAGGAACTCGAGGTGAAGCGCCTCCAGAAGCGGCTCGGTCTCGACCAGCCGATGCCGGAGGTGTTCTCGAACAATCCGATCCTGGCCGACCTGACGAACTGGGAACCGACCGCCACGGTCTGACCGGCGTCCGACCCGACCCCACTGCCACGGTGGACCGCGAACGTTCGCTCACCCTCGCCGCCGTGGCCATCGAGGCGGTGGCCTCGGTCACCGGTGAGGGGCTTCTCCTCGGCGACGTCGCCCGTGAGGTGACAGCCGAGACGTCGGGCCTGCGGGAGGTCGCACTCGGTGTCCTGTCCGCTCTCGGTCGTGAGCCCGGGCCGGCCGATCTCGGTGTCGTCCACGAGGCGCTCCTCGACCCTGACAGTCGGGAGCGTGGGGTGCACTACACGTCGGAGCAGGTTGCCGCTGCGCTCGTGGAACGGGCCGGGCCCAGGGAGTGGTTGGCAGAGTCGGAGCGGCGGGTCTGGGACCCGGCGTGTGGCGGTGGCTCCTTCCTCCTCGCAGCAGCGGACGCTCTCCGCGACGCCGGGCACCGGCCGGATGTGATCGTCGGATCGCTGTTGTGGGGTACCGACCTGGACCCGGGGGCGGTGGAGGTGACCCGCGCTGCGCTCGGCTGGTGGGCGCGGCGCAATGGCGTTGACGCATCGGGCGAAGGTGTCGCAGCCGGTATCGAATCTCACGTCGTCGTCGGCGACACCCTCTTGGACCGGGATGCCTTCGTCGGAGCGCCGTTCGACCTGGTCGTCGGTAACCCTCCGTTCCAGAACCAGTTGACCGGCTCGGCGGTCCGTGACCGTGGGGTCGCCGCGGTGTTGCGGGATCGGTGGGGTGACGTGGTCGGTGCCTACACGGACACGGCGTCGCTCTTCCTCGTCGCCGCGTCGGGCGCGCTCGCCCCGGGTGGTCGGTTGTGTCTCGTGGTGCCTCTGTCGACGCTCTCGGCCCGCGACGCAGCACGGGCGCGGTCCCGTGTCGAGGCCGTCGCGGAGATGACCGGTCTCTGGGTGGCGGGGGAGTCGGTGTTCGAAGCGGACGTGGAGGTGTGCGCCCCGATCCTCGAACGTCCGGCGGAGCAGGTGGACGACGCGAATCGTCGGCGCGCTGGCCGTCGAGCAGTGAGGAAGTGGCGAGGCCGCTCGTTCGATCGGGTCGATGGCGAGGAGCAGGGCGGCGCGGAACCGAGCGGCGCAGGAGACGGCGCCAATCCTGTTCTCGACGGACGGGAACGCCTGGGCCTCACGGTCGATCGATCGAACTGGGCGATCCACGCGCTCGCAGCCCTCGGGGTTCCGGACCCGCGAATCCGCAGCCGGGGTCTGCTGCGCGATCTTGTCCGGACCGTGGCCGGGTTCCGAGACGAGTATTACGGCCTCGTCGGTCATGTGAGCGAGGCCGACGAGGCCCTCGACGCGATCGAACCGGGAGAGTCCGGCTGGCCCGGTCACCTGTCCGCCCTGGTCACGAGCGGGGCGATCGACGTCGGTGAACTGCTTTGGGGGCAGAAGTCGATGCGGTTCGCGAAGACCCGCTACGAACGCCCCGTGGTCGACCGAACACGCCTGCCGCCCGAGTCGCGTGCGGCAGCGTGGGCAGCCTCGACCGCGACGCCGAAGGTTCTCGTCGCAACGCAGACGCGCGTCGGCGAGGCCGTGGTCGACGAGACAGGCAATCTCCTGCCCTCGACTCCTGTTGTGGTCGCCTTCGCTGCACCGGAACGCCTGTGGGAAGTGGCCGCCGTGATCTGCTCGCCGGTCGGTTCGGCTGCCGCTCTGGCACGAACGGCAGGATCCGGGCGGTCCTCCCAGGCCGTCCGCCACACGACGACCTCCGTCGTCGAGCTTCCGCTCCCGGTCGACCTCGCAGCCTGGCGAACCGGCGCCGAGGCGCTTCGCCGACGAGACCGGCCAGGTTTCGTGTCATCCATGACCGCGGCCTACGACGTTCACCCCGACGACGTGGACGATCTGACGAAGTGGTGGCTGCAACGAGCCCCCTGGCCGGCTCCGCCGCTCGAAATGGCGTAGTTCTTCGTCGCGTACCGACGCAGGACTACGCCGATTCGAACGGGAAGGGGCGCTGTGTGGGTTCGTGGGCGTGGCGTTTCGGG
The DNA here is from genome assembly GCA_020439555.1 of Acidimicrobiales bacterium. Lineage (GTDB taxonomy): Bacteria > Actinomycetota > Acidimicrobiia > Acidimicrobiales > Iamiaceae > Aquihabitans. The sequence continues at coordinate 2,227 of JAGQSN010000233.1, forward strand.
CTGAGCGGCGGGTTCGCCTACTGTGGCGGCGTCATCGAGAGCGGCCCGCCTCGGCGGGTCCGGCAACCTGGGACGGACACCCAAGGTGCCTCCCACCTCCGGGTGGGGATGCGGCCGGTTCACCGGCAACGAAGTGTCCGGGCTTCGGCCCGACGCCCCGAACGGGTGTCCGACCTCCGAGCAGCAGAGGAGGATCGCAAGTGACGAGCGCCGAACGACCGGGTCACTGGGCCGCGCCGGTCGCCGACTACTCGCCTCCTCCCTGGTTGCACCCCCACGCCAGCACGGTCCCGGCAACCGGCGCCTGGAGGCCCGGTGACCCGTTCGGGCAGCGGCAGTTCATGCGGATGGCCGTCGACCGGGCGTTCGTGCTCGAAGGCGGTGGCCAACTGCACGACATCACCGTCGCCTTCGAGACGTGGGGGACTCTCAGTCCCGAGGCCGACAACGCGATCCTCGTCTGCCACGCGCTCACGGGCGACGCTCACGCCGCAGGACCCGCGGGGGAGGGTCACCCCACCCCCGGGTGGTGGGACGACCTCATCGGTCCTGGCAAGGCGATCGACACCGAACGGTGGTTCGTCGTGTGCGCGAACGTGCTCGGTGGGTGCCAGGGCACCAGCGGGCCCGCGTCACCGAGCCCCGACCGACTCGGCTACTACGGCCCCGAATTCCCGGTCGTGTCCATGCGAGACATCGTCCGCACCCAGGCTCGCCTCGCCGACGCGCTGGGGATCGACCGGTGGGAAGCGGTCGTCGGTGGGTCGATGGGTGGGATGCAGGCCCTCGAGTGGGCCGTCATGTACCCCGAGCGGGTGGCCCGCCTCGTCGCTCTCGCGACCAGTACGGCCGCTTCCGCCCAACAGATCGCGTGGTGGAGCACGGGGCGTCGGGCGATCGCCCTGGATCCGAAGTGGCGTGACGGCAACTACTACGACGCCGAGCCGGGTGACGGTCCCCACGCGGGCCTGGCCCTCGCCCGCCAGATCAGTCAGGTCACGTTCCGCAGCGACGACGTGTTCACCGACCGATTCGGGCGAGAGGTCGTCGAACCGTTGGCGGACCGGTTGGAGATGTGGCAGCGCTTCGAGGTCGAGCGCTACCTCGACTACCACGG
>JAGQSN010000233.1:3384-7643 GCA_020439555.1 Acidimicrobiales bacterium
ACCAAGGCGATGGACCTGCACGACATCGGCCGCCGCCGCGGTGGCGAGGAAGCTGCCGCCCGACGGATCTCCGCCCCGACGCTGGCGGTCGGCATCACCTCGGACATCCTCTATCCCGCGTACCAACAGCAGCACCTCGTCGACCTGATCCGATCCGTCGGCGGGCGGGCCGAATACAGCGAGATCGACAGCCCACACGGCCACGACGCATTCCTGATCGAGTTCGACCAGGTCGCCGAGGCCCTCGTTCCTTTCCTGGAGTCCGCACCATGAGCACAGAACCCGACGCCCCAACGGCCGGCGACGAGCCGGTTCATCGCCCGGCGACCACTGCCGTGCGGGCCGGACGTGTCGGCGACGGGTCGTCCCTCGCCCCGGTCCTGTGGGCTACGTCCACGTTCTCGTCGCCGAGTGTCGACGAGGCGCGCAAGGCAGCTACCTCGGTGCAGCCCGACCGCTTCTACAGCCGCTACGGCAACCCGACGGTCGCCGGTTTCGAGGAGGCCGTGGCGGCCCTCGAAGGGGCAGAGGCGGCGCGGGCCTTCGCTTCGGGAATGGGTGCGGTGTCGGCTGCGGTGCTCGGCATCTGCTCGTCGGGTGACCACATCGTCGCCCAGCGCCAGATCTACTCGGCGACGCAGTTGCTGCTCCAGGCGGTGTGTCCCCGTTTCGGCATCGAGGTGACCTTCGTGGACGGCACGGAACCGGGAGCGTTCGCCGCCGCAGTGCGGCCGGGCAAGACGACGCTCGTCATCGCCGAGTCACCGGCCAACCCGAAGCTCGACGTGGTCGATCTCGACGAGGTGGGCGCGATCGCCGGTCCGGTGACGATGGTCGACTCGACGTTCGCGACGCCGATCCTCCAGCAGCCGCTGAGCCATGGCGTCGACCTTGTCGTGCATTCGGCCACGAAGGGCATCGCCGGCCACAACGACGCGACCCTCGGTGTGTTGGCGGGCAGCAGGGAACTGATCGACTGGGTGTGGGGCTTCTCGGTCCTCCAGGGTGCCGTCGCCTCCCCCTACGACGCGCTGAACGGAACCCGCGGGATCCGGACGCTTCCGGTCCGGATCCGTCAGCAGTGCGAGACGGCGACGACCCTCGCCGAGTTCCTCGAAGAACGTCCGGAAGCGACCGACGTCCGCTACCCGTGGCTCGCGTCGCACCCCCAACACGACCTCGCGAAGCGGCAGATGTCGGCGGGCGGTGGGCTCGTCACATTCGACGTGGTGGGTGGGTTGGAGGCGGGGCGGCGCTTCGTGGAGTCGGTCCGCATCGCCCAGATGGCGGCGTCGCTCGGTGGCCCGGAGACGCTGGTGACCCATCCGGCGTCGACGACCCACGTCGGTCTCCTGCCCGACGAAATGGCCGCGAACGGGATAGGCCCCGGCACCATCCGCGTGTCGGTCGGTCTGGAGGATCCGGCCGACCTCGTCGCCGATTTCGCCCAGGCGTTGGCGGCAGCCGCCGAGGCAGGCTGAACATTCGGCGAACACGGGGCCGGTACGCTCTGCCGGTCGTGTTCTCCGAGTCGCCCCCCACCTCCTCCGGCCGGACCGGCACGCGTTCGGTGGTCCGCTGCATACGGGGAGCGAGGACGGGGGCGATCGTCTGTGCCTGCCTGCTGTCGTTCGTCGGCCTCGCAGCCGGTAGTGCATCGGTGGCGGGTGCCCAGGACCCGACCGCTTCCACGATGGCACCGATCGTTTCGACGGCACCCCCCGCGTCGGGGTCGGCGACGTCCGCACCCTCGGTCTCGGGGCTCGATCCGGACACGACGCCGGTCACGTCCGTGTCCGAGTCCGAACAGACCGCGCCGAACACCGACGAGATCGACGAGGAGAACAGGAAGTTCACGATCGTCGTGGCGGGGCTCATCGGAGTGGCGTTCGGGCTCGCTCTGTTGACGCTGCGCTACTGGAAGGTGACCAAGCCCCGCCCGCTGGTCGCGCCGACGGTCGAGGACGAGAATCCTGAGACCGGGGCAGGGGACGCAGAGGCGGACGGCGAACTGTTCGTCTCGACGGGCGAAGTGACCAACGGTGGAAGCGGGCGGCCGTCGCGTCGGGCGATCGCCGGTGCTGACCATGCCGACGTGGATGCCGGCTGGGAGCCGATGGCCACGGGCGAACAGGAACGAGTCAGCGGTCAGGTGCCGCGTGCGACGGTGCGACCGGACAGGGACGCTCGTGCCCGGGCGCTCGGGGCGGCCGGCGTGATCGGCGACTCAGCGCCGAAGGACGGCCAATGACTTCTGTCGAGGACGCGCGCCTGGCCTCTGCGCTGTCCGCGATCGACGAAGCCAACGCCGAGGACCCGGAACGGATCGACTTCGACGGCGAAGCACGCCCGAAGCAGGTCGTCAACGCCGAGCGCGCCTCGTTCTGGCTTCGCCGTCTGGTCGCCGACCCGTCACCGGATCAGGAAATCGCGGCCCGCGCGCACCACCTACGTCGCTGGGAACTGTCACGGGCCGACTTCGAAGAGGGTCGTGCCGGTTACCTGCGCTGGCGGACGGAACAGAAGCGTCGTCAGGTAGCTGCGGTGACGGACATCCTCACGAAGGTCGGCTACGAGGCGGACTTCGTCGGACGGGTCGCCGACATCATCTCGAAGAAGGGGCTCGGAACGGATCCAGAGGTGCAGGCCCACGAAGACGCCCTTTGCCTCGTGTTCCTGGAGCTCGAACTCGACGACCTCGCATCACGGCTCGGCGACGATCGCACGGTCGAGATCCTCACGAAGACTCTCGGAAAGATGAGCGACGCGGCGGTGGGCGTCGCAGTTGGGGTAGAGCTTTCAGGCCACGCTCGTTCCTTGCTCAACAGGGCGGTGAGGTAGTTCTCGACCCCGGAGCGTCACGTACGCTCCACCTGACCCACTAGTCGTGAAGGGATCACCTGATGCGTTGCCCCTCTTGTGGGACCGACAACGAAGTCGGCTCCAAGTTCTGCATGACCTGCGGCTCGCCGATCGCGTCGAATCCGACCGAAGCCACCGACGTACCTGTCCCGTCAGGTGAGCCGGAGATCACGGCATCACCTGCACCGGTCGAGGATTCGGCAGTCGCGCCAGCAGGTCCGGCGGTGGAGGGCGCTGCGACGGTGGACGAAGGGATCGCCGTCGACCCGTCCGGGACGAGCGTTGACGTTTCCCCCCAGCCATCGCCCGTGGCCCCGCCGCCGGTGATGCCCCCGCCGACGGATCCGTCCGAGTGGGATGCCGCCGGGCCACCGGAACGGCCGCCGGTCGTCGCTGAAGAACCAGAGGCCGTTCAACCGCCTCCCCCTCCGGGTCCGCCTCCTTCGATGCCGGGTCCGATAGCAGTGTCGCCGAGCTGGGCTTCCTCCGCCGGCGTGGACCCGTTGGAGACGGATTCCACAGCGGCCGGGTCGGGAGATGTTTCCGCACCCAACCCTCCGGCGTGGAGCCCGGCACCCGCTGCCGCTCCGCCTCCGCCACCAGCTGGTTCAGCCCCACCGCCACCGGCTTCTGCCCCGGCGGGCTGGGCCGCCTCGGCCCCGCCGCCGCCAGTGGGGGCACCTCCGCCTCCTGCCGGTCCCGCGACGTGGGCGCCGCAGGCCCCGGCATCGCCACCAGCGACTGATGGCGGCTGGAATGCGCCGCCTCCGCCACCGGCCGAGTGGGGCGCTCCTGTCCCGGCCGTGCCCGGGACCCCGATTGGTACGGGCGCACCCACGGCTCCAGCGGCACCGGTCGGGCCCCCGGATCCGAACGGTCTGGGCGTGGCCGCGTCGCGAATCGACAAGGGACCCATGAAGAAGGCGAGGGCGGCGTTCGCCGTCGCCGGGGCGGTTCTGGAGGAAGGCGAGCAGGTGGAGGCGGTCGTCTCCGGGCAACTCGACGGGAATCCTGCGGTGCTGATGCTCACCGACCGCAATGTGGTCATCGTGGACGACCGCCCGTGGAAACCAACGGTCGCCAGGCTCGATGTGACCGGGCTTCAGGTCCAGGGGATGCAGGACAACCGGTCGGCCGCCCTGACGGTCGTCACCGCGGACCGCCAGTTCGTCATCGATCAGATCGCCGCCAAGGAACTTGCCGTGGAGATGGCACAGCGGATCCGCTATCGGGCCGGCACCTGATCGCTCGGTGGCGACGAAGCCGTTCCGATCGCGCCTGGTGACCACTGTCAGGGCCCTTCTCGGTTAGTCGTGCCGGGGGTCAGGTGGTAGGGTGACCGTCCCACGCGGACGTGGCTCAGTTGGTAGAGCATCACCTTGCCAAGGTGAGGGTCG
>JAGQSN010000018.1 GCA_020439555.1 Acidimicrobiales bacterium
TCTTCGTGATCGCCGACATCTCCGGTTCGGTGGCCGCGTTCGCCCGGTTCACGCTCATGCTCGTGTACGCGATCAGCGGCCAGTTCTCGAAGGTCCGTTCGTTCGTGTTCATCGACGGGATCGACGAGGTGACCTCGTACTTCGAAGGGGTCGAGGACGTCACCGAGGCCGTCCACCGCGTCAACACCGAGGCGGACGTCGTCTGGGTCGACGGCCACTCCGACTACGGCCACGCCTTCGAGGTTTTCCACGAGAAGTGGGGCAAGGAGATCGGACCGAAGACGACGGTCATCATCCTCGGTGACGCCAGGAACAACTACCACGCCTCCCAGAGCTGGGTCATCAAGGAGATGCAGCACAAGGCGCGTCACGTCTACTGGCTGAACCCCGAACCGAAGTCCTACTGGGACACCGGCGACTCGATCGTGGGTGACTACGGCGCCCACTGCGACGGCGTTCACGAGTGCCGGAACCTCCGCCAACTGGAGAAGTTCGTCGAGACGCTCACCTGAGCACGATCGGGGTTCCCGCGGCCGGTAGTTTGCAGCGATGTTCCGGCGCAGAAGAGCGGACGAAGAGACGAAGATCGCCCAGTTCGTGAACCTCGATGCCGAGGTCGACTGGGCCACGATCCCGCGTCGCCTCAGGAGCTACGTGGACGAGGCGCTCGAGTCGTTGGATCGCTGGCGCCGCCTCGTCGCCCGTCAGCCGGAGGGACCGTTGCGAGAGCGACTCGACGGCTGGACGCGACGACTCGACGGCGCCGTCCACCAGTTGGTGGGAACGGCAGTCCGGGTCGGTGAGATCGAACAGATCCTCTCGGCACTCGACCCCGAACGCGCCGCGGAGGAGTACAAGGCGGCGAAGCGTAAGGAATCGGAGGGAACGGTTCCTCCGGAGATGGCGGCGCTCGAGGCCCGCTTCCTCTCGGTTCAGCGGATGATGAACGCCGTCGGCGATGCGGAGGAGCGGCTCCGCGTCCTCGACGCGCGGATCGGTGCCGTCGTCGCACAGGGTGCCGAGCTGACGGTCGTGGGTAACGACGAGGCGGCAGAACGGATGGACACGGACCTCGACGGGCTGGTCGGCGACCTGGAGTCGCTGCGCGCCGCCCTGGGGGAACTCGGGTAGGCCCGACCCGAAGACAAGGGTCCCGAAACGGCTCCGTCAGTCGAAGTCGAAGATCTCCTCGAGGAACGAGCGGCGCTTCTTGCGTTTGTCGTAGCCCCGGTCCCGATCGTCGTAGCGGCGGTCGCGGTCATAGCGGTCGTCGCGTCGGTCCCGGTCGTCGCGTCGGTCCCGGTCGTCGTACCGATCCGGGTAGCGGTTGTCCGGTCTCCGTTCGCGGTCGTCGTAGCGATCGTTCGAACGGGTCGTGGCGGCGGCCCGGTCGATGATCTTGTCGAGTTCGCCACGGTCCAACCACACGCCTCGGCACTGAGGGCAGAAGTCGATCTCGACCCCGTCACGTGAGGAGATGGACAACGTGACGTCACAAACCGGACAACGCATGGACGCCGAGGGTATCGCCCCGTGAACCGGCCCCTGCAGCAGAGAAGGAGGTGCCGACGACGAAGTCGGCCGGTGAGCCAGGCTGCTGAAACTTCGGACGGGTTCGGTCTAGAGAGTCCCGACGAACTGGCTGACGTGATACTCCTCGGTACGTCCGGACCCGTCCTTGCTCCACTTGGAGACCATCAGGTGGAGATCGTCCCTCGCCGTGGTCGACCAAGGGTGGATGAAGCCGCCGTACCCGTCGGACGGTAGCCGAGCCTGCAACGGTCGCCGATCCGGGCGATCGGGTCGAAGGCCTACTCCAGCGTGGCTCAGCCGCGGTGCCAGAACTCCTCGTCCGCCCTCTGACGACAGGAGAGGGCGATCCCCGTCGACACGAGTGCCGTGTGGCTGAACGCCTGAGGGAAGTTGCCAAGCATCCGACCTTCGACCGGGTCGTACATCTCCGCCAGAAGACCGACGTCGTTGCGAAGCCCGACGAGCCGGTCGTAGATCTCCCGTGCCTCCTTGACCCTCCCTTGGAGCAGGAGGACGTCGGCCAGCCAGAACGTGCACATCAGGAACGTTCCCTCGTGGCCTCCCACACCGTCGTCTGTGACCGACGAGTCGTAGCGGTACACGAATCCGTCGTGGCTGAGGCGCTCCTGGATCGCGTTGACGGTCGCCACGACGCGTGGGTCGTCCGCCGGCAGGAACCCGACCAGCGGGACGAGCAGCAGACTCGCGTCGAGCGCGGTGGAGCCGAACGACTGGACGAACACACCGTCGGCGTCGACCCCCTTGTCCAGCACCTCGGCCCGGATCGCCTCCCGGGTCGCCTTCCAGCGATCGACGGTCGCGGAGGGGGCGCCGTCGGATTCGGACAGCCGGATCGCACGATCCATGGCCACCCACGCCATCACCTTCGAATGGGTGAAGTGACGCCGCCCGCCGCGGACCTCCCAGATACCGTCGTCGGGCTCACGCCAACGTCGGTCGACCACCTCGACCAACGCCCTTCCCATGCGCCACACGTCCGGCTGGTCGTCCTCCATGAAGGGGTGGGCAGCGAGGAACGTGTCGAGGACCTCGCCGAACACGTCGAGTTGGAACTGGTCGTGCGCGCCGTTGCCGATCCGGACCGGCAGTGATCCCTCGTAGCCGGACAGCCATGGGAGCTCCATCTCGGTGAGACGACGCTCGCCGGCCGGCCCGTACATGATCTGCACCTGGTCGGGCTTGCCAGCGACCGCTCGCAGCAGCCAGTCACGCCAGGCGGTCGCTTCCTTGGTGAACCCTGCGTCGATCAGCGATGTCAGCGTGAAGGTCGCGTCGCGAAGCCAGCAGTAGCGATAGTCCCAGTTGCGGGGGCCGCCGATCGACTCCGGCAGGGAAGTCGTCGCGGCCGCGACGATCCCGCCGGTCGGGGCATATGTCAGGCCCTTCAGGACGGTGAGGGAACTGCGGATCGGTTCGTCGAACGCGCCGAAGTCGGCGGCCTGGCGTATCCAGCGCTGCCACCAGGCGGTAGTGCTGCTGATCGCCGTGAACACGGACGTCGGCTTCGGGGGTTCCTGGTGGGAGGGGCGCCACGCCAGATCGAAGGGCAACTCGTCGCCACGGCTGACCGAGAACTCGGCGACCGTCGCGAAGTCGTGGTTCTGTAGCTCGACCGGCGACGAGAAGGTCAGCGAGTCCGGACCGGCGACCATCCGCAGGACACCGTCGACGTGATGCACCCACGGCACGATCGAGCCGTAGTCCATCCGGACCGTCAGGTGCATCCGCATCGGCACCCGACCACTGATGCCTCGCACCAGCCGGACGACGTCCAGGCGGTCGTCCGCACGGATCGGCATGCAGTCGATGATCTCGACCTCGCCGGCGGCCGTCGTGAACCTCGTCTCCAGGACCAGGCTGCCCGGCCGGTAGCGCCGGCTGACCGACAGCACCTCTTCGACCGGGGCGATCCGCCAGTGGCCGTTCTCCCGGCCTCCGAGGAGCGCGGCGAAACACGCCGCCGAGTCGAACCTGGGAAACGTGAGCCAATCGATCGAGCCGTCGCGGCCCACGAGCGCGGCGGACTGGGTGTCCGACAGGAGCGCGTAGTCCTCGATGCGGTTGGCCACGCCTCTTTCCTAGCGCCCCCTCAGGCGCTCTGACCCACCAGGTCGTCGAAGGAGGAGAAGAGGGCCGGGCGCTCGTGCTCTTCGCGGAGCTGCAGGGCGAGGCGTCTGCTTCGGAGCATGACGTCGCGCGCCGCCCTGCCGGGCCATGGTCTAGGCAGAAGCTCCGGGGGCAGCAGGGGGTCCGCGCGGAAGATGCTCTGGAACGCGACCACCATGCGCAGCGAGCCCGGCAGGTAGTCGGCGTCGGAGATCCTGTCGTGTCGGGCCTGGAGGCGTTGCAGCGCGTCGAGGACCGTGCCGTGCTCGTCCACGAACCGTTCGTAACGGTGGGCCAGGTCGTCGACGGGCCAGAGGGAACGGGCCAGTTCACGAGATGAGCCGACTCCGCCGACTTCCAGGTCCATCGTGCTCGCCAGGCTCAGGCGGTCCAGGACGCCGAGTGTGGACGCAACGGCCCGCACCTCGTTCTCCCACGGATGGGCGCAAACGTAGAGACCGTTGTTGATGGCAGCGCCGCCGGCCTCGATCAGGCCGTCTCGCAGGCGGTCTCGTGCCGACCGCTGCTCCTCGGGCACCGCGAACGCGGCCAGGTGCCAGTTTCCGTCCCAGCCGCGGCCTCGACGGTCCTGCTCGTAGGCGAGGCGATGCCGTCTGATGACCCCGCCCCGACGCCGCTGCGCGTCCTCGGTCAGCCGGTAGCTGGCCGTCCGGCCGGAGCCCTCCCTCGCCAGCAGTCCTTCGGCGACGAGACGCCGGAGACAGGAACGGACCTGTTCGGAGGTCTGCCCGCACGCCTGGGCGACGTCGTAGACGTCCGCCGCGGAGATCGTGCCGTCGGGCCGCGACATGCCGAACACCAACGTCCTGGTCGGTACCTCCACGGTCGTGTCCACCACGACCGCCATCGTTGGTGACCGGCGCTGGTGGGTCAAGTGCGCCGGATGCAGCAGACTCGGGCCCATGATCGAAGAGCAGGTCGACCTCACCACGGCGGACGGCACGATGACGACCTTCGTCGTCCGACCTGAACATGACGGTCCGCATCCCGTCGTGCTCTACCTGATGGACGCCCCGAGCATCCGACCGGCGCTGATGGACATGGCGTCCCGGCTGGCGACTGCCGGGTACTACGTGATGGTCCCCTACCTCTACTACCGGGTGGGCCCGTTCCAGCGGTGGGACCAGGACGACTCGTTCATGCACAAGCGCCTCGACCTGATGGCATCGATCGACCCGACGCGCATCGTCATCGACGCCGAGGCGATGCTCGCCCACGCGGCATCCGATCCGGCGGCCGCTGACGGACCGGTCGGCGCCGTCGGCTTCTGCATGAGCGGCGGCTTGACGCTCGCCGTGGCGAAGGCGTTCCCCGACCGGGTCCGTGCCGCTGCATCGATACACGGCGCCTTCCTGGTGCGCGACGGCAAGGATGACTCGCCCCACCTCGACCTGGACCGGATGAAGGCCGAGGTCCACTTCGCCTGGTGCGCGACCGACGAGTTGGCCCCACCCGAGCACAGGGAGTTGATGGCCCGACTGCTCGACGAGGCGAGCGTGACCTACACGATCGACGTCGAACCGACCGCCCAGCACGGCTTCGCGCCGGCCGGTCCCCGCTACGACCGGGAGGCCTCCGAGCGACACTGGGAACGCGTGCACTCCCTGCTGCGCCGACGGCTGTGACGTCTCGCCCGACGCCCGGCGTGATGGCATGACTGTCCGCTGCGTGGTTCTCGACCTCGACGCGGCCACCGACCGCGCCGGCACCGAGGATGAGGAGGCGACGAACCTCGAGGGCGCCGACGAGTTGTTCGATGATCTCCGCGGCACCACCACGATCGGCCTGGTGTCCGAGCAGCCACGCAGAGCCCTCCCGGGTCGGCTCGTCGCCGGCACCTCGTTCCGGCTGTCCCGGGACTTTCTCGACGAGAGTGCGCCGGCGGCCCGCATCTTCGCCGTGGCTGCCGCCGCCGCTGGTTGCTACCCGAACGAGGTCGTCGTGATCACCGGCCGGTCGGCTCACGTCACGGCAGCTCAGGCGGCCGGATGTCGGGCGGTCCTGTTCGACCCTGACGGAACGGGACCGTCCGACGGCGCCCAGCCCGACGGGAGCGTCGCCGAACTGCGATCCGTGGCAGGCCTGGTCTCACGGTTCGACGAGGAGGACGCCCGCCGGCGTGCCGCGGTCGGCGTCGGGCCGCACCCTGAACCGTGGCCGACCGGCGACCACTACGACAGGGTGCTGCTGGCGGATGGCGACCGTCGCAACGTCGTCGATCGGTACCGGTACTGGAGTGAGGAGGCGATCGTCGCCGACCTCGAATCGAGGCGTCACGGCTTCCACGTCGCGGTCGAGAACTGGCGCCACGACCGCAACATCGGTGCAGTCGTGCGCAATGCCAACGCCTTCGGGGCAGCGGCCGTGCACGTCGTTGGGCGACGACGTTGGAACCGACGCGGTGCGATGTCGACCGATCGTTATCTCGATGTCCGACACCACGAGTCGATCGAGACGTTCACGTCCTGGTGTCGTTCGGAGGGATTGCCGATCGTGGCCGTGGACAACGTGTCGGGTTCGGTCGCGATCGAGGATGCAGCTTTGCCGGTGCGATGCGTGCTCGTCTTCGGGCAGGAGGGGCCGGGTGTCTCGGAGCGACTCCTCACCGAGGCCGACCTGGTGTGCGGCATAACGCAGTACGGCTCGACGAGGTCGCTCAACGCTGGTGTCGCTTCGGGCATCGCCATGTACACGTGGGCTCGGATGCACGCCTCCGGGTGACGCCTGCCGGTTGGCTCCCGGCGGCCGGCGGTCCCTAGCGTTTGAGCGTGGCCAAGAGATCTGATGCGGCTCGCCAGAAGAGGGCGCGACAGAACCGGGCGCAACGGCAGGCGCTCGAGGCGCGCACCTCCGGTGAGGCCGTCAAGCGCCCGTCCAGGGTGGCGCCCTCGACGGCGGAACGCCTGAAGACGACGCCGCGCGAATCGACGCGTGCAGGCTCGATGGATCCCGCAGAGGCACCCGCGCCGGGGGAGAAGAAGCCCAAACCTCGTCGGGAACGTCCGCCCCGCCCGGGAGACCGACCGGTCGACATCGCGACCCTTCAGGGAAGCTGGTTCTCGAAGGTGACCAAGGTCCCCGGCGGAATGCAGGTCCTGATGGCGGTCGGCATGACGATCGTCGTGACCGGTCTGCTCGCCTTCATGGACACCTACCCGTCCGAGGCGGACGTGCGGGCGAAGGTCAAGAACGCCAAGCCCACCAGGACGATCTTCGAGGCGCTCGGGGTGACCAAGGCGCTGCTGATCCTGTTGATCCCGCTCGTCATCGTCGGGATCGCCGCGGTGTTCTCACTTCACAAGCAGCGGCGGAGGATCTGGATGGGCGCCGCGATCATGCTGGGTGCCTTCTTCGCCTTCGGGATGCTCCAGTACGTCTTCCCGATGGGATTCCTCCTGTACGCAACGATGCGCGCATCCCGCATCGAGGGTCCGAACGAACCTCTCTTCGGACGTAGGGCGAAAGCGGACAGCACCGCCGAAGGCGACGGTGTGGACGGCGCAGAAGCCGCCGCGACCGCCGACGAGGCGGACTCCACCGCTTCCAACGCTGGCTGAACCGGCCTCCGCGTTCCGCCCTGACGGGCGTTCGCGGAGCTGCCACCTGCATGTCCTTCCCGGTGTGATGTGGCGGGCACGATCGGCGCGGAGAAACCCTTGACTCGAACGGCTTTCCGGGGGAAGGTGGGCCTAGTCGGGATGTCCCGACCACGGAACGAACGCCACTCGTGAACGAGGAGGTGCAGGACACACCGTGAAGTCGATCAAGGCACTGCTGGCTCGATCACCTCCGCGCTGAGGTCGACCCTCGTCGGTCGGATCGGCACGGCGACCCGTTCCCACTACGGACCGCGGATGTGCGTCGGAGCGGACGAGAACTTCGGTTCCGCCCTCCCCGCTCGCCACCGGGCCCGTCCGCACTGCGGCGGGAGCCAAACCGACACCGATCGAGCAACCAGGACTGTCCCGCCTCCCCGAAGCACATCGGAGAGGCGGGACGTTCGCGTCAGGGCCTGGTCGCCCGGCGTTGCTGCCAGGGAGGACTCTTACGGCGGGAGGTCAGGCCGGTGGTGGCGGCGGCAAGGACGACTCGGGTCCCTCGAGGGCCGGCGGCTCGGGGATCGCGACGACCGGCGGCGGAACGGTCGTAGAACCCACGTCGCGGGACGCCTCCTCGGACCGTGTCCGATCGATCGACCGAAGCTGCTCGGCCAACGCCGCCCGGCCGGCTTCCGCACGGGCGCCGCGAGCCTCCGCTCCACCCCCGTCGCCCTTGAACAGTTCGGCCACGGCACCCAGCGTCCCCAACCCGCTCGCGAAGTCGGCGGGCAGGAAGATCTTCGTGGCGTTGCCGTTGGCGATGCGGCCGAGGGCTTCGAGGTACTTGATCGCCAGCAGGTCCGGCGACGGGTCCCCGGCGTGGATCGCGTTGTAGACGGTCGTGATCGCCTGAGCCTCACCCTCGGCGACGGTGAGCTGGCGGAACCTCTCCGCCTCGGCCCGGGCCTTGGTCGCTTCGGCATCACCCTGTGCCTGGAGGATCTGGCGTTGACGTTCACCTTCGGCCTTGAGGATCGCGGAAGCCTTCTCGCCCTCGGCTGCGGTGATAGCGGCCGACCGCCGGCCGTCGGCCTCGGTCACGACCGCACGACGGGTCCGTTCGGCCTTCATCTGCTCGTGCATCGCGTGCATGACGTCCGGCGGCGGGTCGATGCGCTGGATCTCGACCCGGACGACCCGGACGCCCCACTTGTCGGTCGCGTCATCGAGGATGTCCCGCAGGCCGTGGTTGATGTTGTCGCGGCTGGTGAGGGCCTGGTCGAGTTGCATGTCGCCGATCACGTTGCGCAGGTTGGTCTGAGCGAGCTTCGTGACCGCGAGGATGAAGTTGGCGACGTTGTAGACGAGACGTTGCGGATCGGTCGGCTCGTAGTAGACGACCGCGTCGACGGAAACGACCACGTTGTCGGAGGTGATGACCTCCTGCGGGGGAACGTCGACGACCTGTTCACGCATGTCCACGAGACGGATCCGGTCAGCGAACGGGATGATCACCCGCATGCCGGGATCGAGGGTCTCGCGGTACTTCCCGAGGCGTTCCTTCACCCCCCGTTGGAAGGGCTGCACGATCTTGACCGCGCTGGCCGCGAACGCGAGCAGCACGAAGGCGAGGATCGCGATGGCTACGACGTACTGCAAGGTTGGGCCTCCTGGCTTGTGGGCGTACTCGGTGAAGTGATCCGTCGTGGTTCCGAGACGAGGTCTCCGGCCGAGATCGTCGGTTTCGTCATCCTGCTGACGGTGGCAGCGAGGCCGTCGGGTCGCTGCGGACGAGCAGCCTCGTACCGCGCACCTCGACCACCGATACCGCGCTGCCGGCGGGGATGACGCGTCCGTCGGTGCTCTCGGCCCTCCAGCGTTCGGCACCGAGGAGCACCGTGCCGCTGTCGGTGGACGGGTCGATGGGCACGACGACCCGGGCGACCTGTCCGACCTGGCGGTGCGATCCGACACCGAGCACCGGACCTTCCCGGTCCATGCGGCGGGCGATCGGACGAAGCGCCGCCAGCGATGCGGCCGAAACGCCGAGGAACACCACCCATTCGATCGCGATCGGGACCCCCGCGAACGCGAGGACGGCCGCGGCCGAGGCGCCGATGGCGAACGGGGCGAGGAAGAACGAACCCGCCACTGTCATCTCTCCGACCGCGAAAACGGCCGCAGTCACCAACCACACCCATCGCCAGAACTCGGGAGAACCCATGTCCACGGCTCGTGCCTCTCCTCTCGGCGGGCTCCATCCGCCTCCTGGCGATGACCACCACGGTCACCGTCCGTGAGCACATCGTACAGACCTCGGATCGGCATCGGCCGCGCTCTTCTCGGCGAGGTCCCCGCCGACGCTGTCCGTGCCTGGCCTGAGTCGGCCTCCGGTACCTTTGGGCCTCGTGAACGAACCGCTCCGCCTTCTAAGCGTCCATGCCCACCCGGACGATGAGGCGTCCAAGGGGGCCGCGACCGTCGCGAAGTACGTGTCCGAAGGAGTTCTCGCGACGCTCGTCTGCTGTACGGGTGGTGAGGCGGGAGAGATCCTCAACCCGGCGATGGACCGCCCCGAGGTGAGGGCCGACCTGCCGGCAGTTCGGATGCGGGAACTGGAGCGGTCCGTCGAGGTGATCGGGTATCAGACCCTCGAACTTCTCGGTTACCGGGATTCCGGCATGCCGGATTCGCCCGAGAACGCCGATCCCCGGTGCTTCGCCCGCGCGCCGCTGGACGAGGCGGTCGGACGACTGGTCGCGTTGATCAGGCGGGACCGACCGCACGTCGTCATCACCTACGGGGACGACCAGCAGGGTTACCCACACCCCGACCATCTACGCGTGCACGAGATCTCGATCGCGGCCTGGGACGCTGCCGGGGACGCGGATCGCTATCCCGATCTGGGCGATCCGTGGACACCCTCGAAGCTGTACTACTCGACCTGGTCCCGGGCTCGGATCGTGGCGTTGCACGAGGCGCTGATCGCGGCGGGCAAGGAGTCGCCCTTCGACGCCCGGTGGTTCGAGCGGCCTTCCCAGGACCACAGGATCACGACGCGTATCGACGTCTCGGACTTCTTCGCAGTGCGCAGCGAGGCCCTGCGCGCCCATGCCACCCAGATCGACCCGGGATCCCTGTTCTGGTTCGGCCTACCCGACGACGAGCTGGCCGCCCTCTACCCTTGGGAGGACTACGAGTTGGCTCGTAGCCGTGTCGATTCCCCGGTACCCGAGACCGACCTCTTCGCCGGTGTCCGAGAGTCGGTGGAAGGTCTGGCGTCGTGAGATTCCTGTCGGACGAGTGGATAACGGCGGTGGCATTCCCGTCCGTGGATGCTGTCGAAGGAGGTTTCGAAGGTGTGGCGCTCGTCGCGGTCACCGGCGGCCCTGACGGCGAGGTGCGCTTTCGGGTCACCTTCGAGGGCGGCCGACCGGTGCAATCGTCGCCTGGCGGCGACGGGGACTGGACGGTTTCGCTGACGATCGCCCACGGCGACGCGAGGGCGCTTCTCGATGGATCGGCCGATCTGAACGTCCTGTTCATGTCGGGTCGAATGAAGGTCGCAGGGGAGGCGACCGGTCCGCTTCTGGAAATGCTCAAGGCGTCCAAGCGACCCGACTTGCGAGACGCCGTGGCGACTCTCGCCGCTGCCACCGACCGATAGTTCGGGACCCCGCCCGGGATCAGGAACCGGCGCGCTGCAGGTCGCGGAGTCTCCGGTAGCCGATGACCTCGACGCCGGCCCGACGCAGGAGAACCGGCAGTTCCGTGTCGAAGCAGAGGAGGTGGTGGTCGTCGACCCGGTGCGACCAGTCCTCGTCGAAGGCGCGCTGTTCGGGCGAGTCCACGGCCGGGTGGAGGTGCAGTTCGGTGACACCCGGTGAGAGGTTGCGGATGGCCTTCTCGATGACCCGCCGGCTGCCGATTCCACGGCCGAAGGCGAGATGGTCGGGAAAGACGACTCCTTCCTCCGCAGCCAAGCTTCGGAACGGGAACCCCACGGCCCGTTCCTCGGCGGTGCTCGGCAGCCTGATCGGCAGGCTGAACTCGACTGCCAGGTCCAGGTAGACGTCGAAGAACTCCGGTCTGAGCTGGAGCGCTCCGAGATGCGAGTCGAGGTGGCTGACGTCGAATCCCCAGAGGATCGCCCGCTCCACCTGGGCGCGCAGTTCTCGGCGAACTTCCTCGAGGTCGGCGTGTTCCCACAGGTCGTCGACCGTGCGGGGGAACCCACCGTCGCCGTCGAGCAGCGACGGGGCGTGGGTGATGGGTCCCCAGCGGTAGCGGTCGTGCTCGCTGTTGAGGGTCAGGTGTACGCCCACGTCCTCGCCGCGGTAGCGCGACGCCGCCTCCCTGGCCCACGGCGCCGGAACCATGATCGTGGCGCTCGAAGCGAGGCCTGTGCGCAGCGAGTCGTAGACGCCGGTGTTGGTTGCGTGGCTCGCCCCCAACTCGTCTGCGTTGACGATGACGACCCGTGCGTCGGACGGATATCCCAGGCGTTCCAGCAGGGCGGTCATCGCGGGTACCTCACGGGTGATGACGCTACCGCCGGACCGGGCCGTGCGGTGTCCGTCGTCAAGGGTCCCTGCCGTCGGCGTGGCAGGCGCTCCACAACCCGTCGCGTTCCTGTCTAGCCAGCGCCGCTGCCTCCGACAGGTCGACACGGTGAGCTGTGTTGGGCGCGATGGACAGGGTTCGGGCGAAACCGTCACGGACGAGGCTCTCGTTCACGAAGAGCGAGTCCCGACGGCGCCACATGTACACGAGGAGCCTGCCGTAACGGTCACGTGCCTCGACGTCGCGCTGGAGCAGCACCTGGGTACCTGCTGGGAGCAGTGACTTCGTGTGTCCGGATGCCTCCGGGCCGAAGCATCCCACGGGCCTGTCGGGATCGACAGTCTCGGGTGTGTCGATGCCCAGGAGTCTCACGCGGTCGGTGTGTCCGTCGCCGAACCTCACGTCGACCGTGTCCCCGTCGACTGCCTCGACGACGGTCGCAGGCAGGGCAGTGACGGAAGATCCACCCAGCCGTACAGGCCCGGAAGGAGGCGGGTCGGAACAGCCCGTGGACAGCCCGGTGCCCATTGCGGCTACCAGTGCGAACAGGATGTGGAAGAGGTTCGGTCTTAGGGCCATCGCTGCCTCCGGTCCGAGGGGACGAGTGGCGGCGAGGTCCGCGAGCCCGGATCACCGGGTTGAGATCAGCCTAGGGAGGGGGTCCGACAGCGGCCGTCGAGGCTCAGAGGCGTTCGATGATCGTGCCGGTGCCGAGGCCACCGCCGCAGCACATCGACACCAACCCGTAGCGGCCGCCGGTGCGCTCGAGTTCGTGGAGTGCCTTGGTCAGCAGGATCGCTCCGGTGCCACCGAGTGGGTGCCCAAGTGCGATCGCGCCGCCGTTGGGGTTGACCTTCTCCATCGGGGCATCGAGTTCCTTGGCCCATGCGAGCACCACGGACGCGAACGCCTCGTTGATCTCGAACACGTCGATGTCGTCGATGCCGAGCCCGGTCCGTCCGAGGAGTCGACGGGTCGCGTCGATTGGGCCGGTCAGCATCAGGACCGGATCGACTCCGACGAGGCATGTGTCCACGACGCGGGCCCTCGGCGTCAGGCCCAGTTCGGCGGCCTTCTCGGGGGTCGTCAGCAGGAGCGCGGCGGCACCGTCGGAGATCTGCGAGGAGGAACCGGCGGTGTGCACGCCGTCCTCGCGGGCCACGGCTTTGAGAGAAGCGAGCTTCTCCAAGGTCGTTTCGCGGAGGCCTTCGTCGCGGCTGACCGTGTGGGTCGAGCCGGTCGGCTTGCCCTCATCGTCCAGGTCGGGCGCCTCGACGGGTACGACCTGCGTCTCGAAGCGACCTTCGGCCCACGCCTGCGCGGCGAGTTGCTGGGAGCGGAAGCCGAACTCGTCGGCGTCCTCGCGGGAGATCCCCCCACTTCTCGGCGATCCGCTCAGCGCCTTCGAACTGGGAGGTGAACTCGTACTGGGGGAAGTACGACTTGGGGATCGGTCGGCCGTAGTCGCCCTTGGCGTTGGAGCCGATCGGCACGCGGCTCATGGCTTCGACACCGCACGCGACGGCCACGTCGACCACCCCGGACGCCACGAGAGCGGTTGCGACGCCCGTTGCCTGCTGCGACGAACCGCACTGGGTGTCCACGGTCGTCGCCGCGGTCTCCAGCGGGAGACCTGCCGTGAGCCAGGCCGTCCGGCCGAGGTTGAACGCCTGCTCGCCGATCTGGCTGACCGTGCCGGACACGACCTGCTCGACGACCGACGGGTCGATGCCCGAACGGTCGACCAGGGCTCGCTGCACGGCAGCGAGAGTGTCTGCGGGGTGGAGGGTGGACAGCCCCCCGTTGCGCTTGCCCACAGGGGTTCGGACGGCTTCGGCGATTACGACGTCGGTCATGGTCGAAGCGTACCCATCAACTTGACCGTGCGGTCAAGAGGTGCGGCCAGGTTTGTCAGGCGGCGTCCGGTCGGGAGTCCTTCGGACGGTTCGCAGCGAGGGCGGCACGAGCCTCGGCGAGGCCGCGGCGGCCGATCTCACGGGTCTTCTCGTCCAGTCTCCAGGGCTTCTTGTCTTCGATGAGGGTGAGTTGCCGAGCCATGACCACATCCTCCTCGGGGGGTCTGACAGTTTCGGTCTCCGGTGCGACCTGATCGTACAAGTGTTCGATGGGTTCGTCCATGTGTCCGTCTGTGGACAACACGTTTCCGGCCCGGAAACTTCCGGCTCGAAGGTGCTGGGTCGAAGGTCTAGAGCGGTGCCGACGGGGCCACGAGCGGCCACGGCGTCGAGCGTTCCACGGCCAGAGCGAGGTCGAGGAGCAGCTGGTCCTCGTGGTGTCGGCCGATGATCTGAATACCTACGGGCAAGCCGTCGAACGGCTCGACGGGGATCGACACGGCCGGGTTGCCGGAGATGTTCGCCGGGATCGTCAGGGCACCGTTGTTGCCGAGGTCCACCTTCCGGTCACCGACGCGGGTGTTGGCAGTAATGTGTGCCGGGAACGCCACGTCGGGGTTCGTCGCCGAGATCACGAAGTCGACCTCGTCGAAGATCGCAGCCATGCGCTCGTTGGCGGCAGTCCGGGCAGCCTCGCCCTTAGCAACCACGTGGACATCGACCATCTTCTCCGACATCTCCATGCCGAAGGCGATCTCCTTCGTGAGGAGGTCGCGGCATTCCGGCCACAGGCCCTCCAGGTCGTTGTGCAGGGTCGCCAGGTTGGCGAGAGCCCACGTCAGGTCCAGGGGCGGCAACGAGATCGGCACGTCGACCACGACGAGGCCCACGTCCCTCGCCAGCGCATGTGCGGCCGAGGCGACCCTGTCTACGACCTCGTCTCGGACCACCGCCGTGCCGAGCGTCGGTGCGATCGCCACCCGCTTGCCACGTAGATCGAACGTGCCAAGGTCACGTTCCCAGCCGTCGATACGGGGCAGCGAGTACGGGTCCCGTGAGTCGTAGCCGCTGGTGACGTCGTACCAACGGGCGACGTCACGGACCGACCTTGCCTGGCAGCCCATCACGACGGTCATCGGATGGATCGCCGTGTGCGGGCCTCGCGGGATCCGCCCGGCCGTTCCCTTCATGCCGAGCAGGCCGCAGAAACCGGCGGGAATCCGGATCGATCCTCCACCGTCCCCGCCGGAGGCGATAGTCACCAGCCCTCCCGCGACGGCCGACGACGATCCACCGGAGGATCCGCCGGCGGTCGCACCATGCCGCCATGGGTTGTGGCACGTGCCGTGGAGCTTGTTCGTCGAGACGTTCAGGCCACCGAACTCGGACGCGAGGGTCTGGCCGACCGGGACCGCGCCGCCGCGCTCGACGAGCCGGGTGAACGACGTCGTCGAGTAGTCGGCGACCCGGTCGGCGAACGCGAGCGACTCCTCGTGGTAGGGCCAACCCTCAACCGCCTCCAGGCCCTTGATCCCGATCGGGACGCCCCCGAAGGGGAGCGAGACGTCGGCGCCGGCGGCACGTTCGGTGGCTCGCTCGGCATCCAGCCAGGTGAACGCGTTGAGGGTGCTCGATTCGATGGCGGCCAAGGTCGCCCCGAGTTCTTCGACGGGGGAGCGTTCACCCGCCCGGAACGCGTCGACGAGTGAACACGCATCTCCCTGCCACGGTGCATCTGCCATGCGCGGACCATACGGCCATTCGCCACCGATCTGCTCGGGGTCGGTTCGGTCGACGACCTTCCCCGAGTTGGTCGTAGGGCTCTCGGTCGGGAATGGCCGAAGCTCAGGTGTCGAACTGGACCGAGTGACGCGACTCCACGTGGGGTGCGATCAGGTCGCGGATGATCGCCAGATGGTCCGGATGCTCCCGGTAGGTACGGAAGCCGTCCACGTCATCGAAGTCCGCGCTGACGGCGAAGTCCCAGGAATCGTCGGCCAAGCCGAGGTCGGGCCCGACCCTGTAGTCGACGATCTCCGGGATCACCGCCGGCAGGCCGCGGAGCGCATCCGCGAGCGCCTGCACCGCATCGGGGGTCGTGCCCTCGCGGAACTTCATCACCACGATGTGTCGGATGGCCATGTGTCGACCCTATCGACCGCCGTCCGCACGACGGAGCGGAGCCATCCGTCCGGGCAGTAACGCCCAACTTGACCGAACGGTCAAGTTGGGCGCCGAGGTCGCCTACATTGTCGACCGTGCAGATTCTGGAACTGCTCGGCCTCAACGCCACGCACAACCCCTTCCGCTGGAACCTTCCCGTCACCGAACGGCTCTGCACCCCGGAGCGGTTCCTCTTCGGCGGCTGCGGCCTGAGCGCCGCGATCGCAGCGCTGGAAGCGACGACCGAACGTCCCGTGGTGTGGGCCACGGCCCAGTACCTGTCCTACGCGAGCGCCGGCAGTGTCGTGGACCTCGACGTGACGGTTCCCGTCTCGGGCCGCAACAGCACGCAGGCCCGCCTCGTCGGACACGTGCACGACCGGGAGATCTTCACCGTCAACGCTGCGCTCGGCACCCGACCACTCGACCTCGAGTTCGACTACACGTCGCCCATCGACGTTCCGGACCCCGAGGAGTGCCCGGCTCGCATCCCGCCGATGCCCGGCATCGACTCGATCATGTCGCATCTCGACGTCCGCCTGGCCAGCGCCCGAACGTGGGACGACCTCGACGGCACTCCCGCCCCTGGCGGCCGGTCGGCCGTTTGGGTGCGCATCCCGTCGGTCGGCCCCATGGGGGCCTCGGGTCTCGCGATCCTCGGCGACTACGTGCCGTTCGGGATCGGTCAGGCCCTCGGCGTGCCGGGGGGCGGCAACAGCCTCGACAACACCTTGCGCGTCGTGCACCGCAAGCCTGCCGAATGGGTGCTCGTGGACATCCAGGTGGAGGGCATCGCCCACGGATTCGGACACGGTTCCATCCGCCTGTACGACCAGGACCGGACGCTCTTGGCCATCGCCAGCCAGTCGACGATCGTGAGACTCTGGACCGTGGAGAAGTTGGAGAAGCGCCTGGACGCGATCCGCGCTGCCGAGGCGCAGGAGACACCCGACGGCGCAACGTGAACGACGGCACGGGCCGTCGACCGGAAGTCAGACAAGGGGATTCGACATGACCTACCAGGGCTACGGGATGACCATCCCGTTCGACGGGGTACCGCTCCACGAGCAGAAGGACTGGATCACGGAACTGGCGGACCTCGGCTACACCGACGTCTGGTCCTCAGAGGCCAACGGAGCCGATGCCTTCACGCCGCTCGCGCTGGCCTCCACGTGGGCGCCGTCGCTGCGGTTGGGGACCGCCATCGTCCCGTCCTTCACCCGTGGTCCGGGCACACTCGCCCAGTGCGTCGCCTCGCTGGCGGACGCCGCACCAGGACGGTTCGCCTTCGGCATCGGGACCTCCTCGAACGTGATCGTCGAGCGATGGAACGACATCCCGTTCGAGGAGCCGTACAAGAAGACCCGGGACATGGTCCGGTTCCTGCGCACCGCCCTCACCGGCGAGAAGGTCGTCGAGAAGTACGACACGTTCGAGGTCAAGGGCTTCAAGCTCGGGATCGTGCCCGCCGAACAACCACGCCTGCTCGTCGCTGCCCTTCGTGAGGGGATGCTGCGGATGGCAGGACGAGAGGGCGACGGGGCGATCATCAACTGGCTCGGAGCCGACGACGTCTCCACCGTCGCGCCTCACGTCCACGCCGGTGGGGAGGGCAAGGAGATCGTCGCCCGGATCTTCGTCGCACCGACCACCGACCGCGACGCCGTCCGGGCGATGGGGCGGTACGCGATCGCGGCCTACCTGACTGTGCCCGTCTACGCCGAGTTCCACCGGTGGCTCGGTCGGGCGGAGATGCTCCAGCCGATGTGGGACCACTGGGCCGCTGGCGACCGCAAGGCGGCGCTGGCCGCGATCCCCGACGAACTCGTCGACACACTGATCGTGCACGGCAGTCCCGAGGAATGCCGTGACCACATCGCCCGCTACCAGGCGAACGGTGTCACGACACCGGCACTGGCGATCCTCCCGTTCGGCCTGGACCAGCGTCAGGCGATCCGGGACCTCGCCCCACGCTGACAGGCACGGTCCCCGCTGCCTGCGGACTTCAGCGCCCGGTGACACACTTCGCAGATGGCTGACAAGACAGGGCAGACCGGCAACGAGGATCGCCAGATACCCGACTGGCTCCACCCCTTCGTCGTCGTCGCCGTGCTGGTCGCGGTGATGTGGGCGGTCGAGATCGTGGACCTGCTGCCGGGCGTGAACCTGGATCGATTCGGGATACGGCCGAGAACGCTGGTGGGGTTGCGGGGGATCGTGTTCGCTCCGTTCCTCCACAACGGGGTCGCGCACGTCCTCTCGAACACGGTGCCGTTCCTGGTGCTCGGCTGGCTGATCGCGGCGAGCGGTACCCAACGCTTCGTCCAGGTCACGGTCCTGGTTGCCGTGGTCGGTGGCGTGGGGACCTGGCTCACCGGTTCGTCCGGGAGCATCCACATCGGGGCGAGCGGACTCGTGTTCGGCTACCTCACGTACCTGCTGGCGAGGGCCGTGTTCGAGAAGAAGGTGCTGTACCTGATCGGTGGAGCCGTCGTGCTGTTCCTGTACGGCGGTGTCCTCTGGGGACTGGTGCCGAGGCCGGGGATCTCCTGGCAAGGTCACCTCTTCGGCGCCCTCGGTGGCATCGTCGCCGCCCGGATGCTGCACAGCCCCGGCGAGAGAAGCCTCCCCGGCGCCGAAGTTTGAGGCCTTTCGACTTCGCTCAAGGGCCTTTCGACT